>NZ_DBFZUT010000034.1:0-13913 GCF_048519415.1 Faecousia sp.
TTTCAGAAGCGGCTTTCACAGAAATGTAATCCATAATATCAACTTCCTTTCGCAAAGAGTATATAATTATTATATACGGAATGACGAATAATAGCAAGTTTCTCTCCACTAATACGAAATTATAACCCCTTTTTTTACCCCCATTTTTGCCGGTTGTCCTATATTTAACCACGGAAAATTGGGTAAAAACGGCTCTCGTTTTACCAAATTTAGTCAAACTATATTAGCCCGTTTAGATATAGTAAAACCCCGGAAAACCTTGATTTTCCGGGGTTTTTGAACCATTTTGATACGGTTTGAACAGCAGATTATCTCTTGCTGAACTGAGGCGCGCGACGAGCGGCCTTGAGACCGTACTTCTTGCGTTCCTTCATTCTCGGGTCGCGGGTCAGGAAACCGGCGGCCTTCAGAGCGGCGCGGTACTCGGCGTTCAGGCCCAGCAGCGCGCGGGAGATGCCGTGACGGATGGCACCGGCCTGGCCGGTGACGCCGCCGCCCTGGACGGTGCAGACCACATCCACCTTGCCGAGCAGGTCGGTGGTGACCAGCGGCTGACGGACGATCAGCTTCAGGGTGTCGAGACCGAAGTAGTCGTCGATCTCGCGGCCGTTGATGATAATGGAACCGGTGCCGTTCTCATAAACGCGGACACGGGCGATAGAGGACTTGCGGCGGCCGGTGCCGTAATGATACTGTTTCTTGCTCTCGTACATCGTCTTTTACCTCCTGATTAGTCCTGCGTCCAGGCTTCGGGCTTCTGGGCAGCATGGATGTGCTCCGGACCCTTGAACAGCTTCAGACGAGTAATGGCAGTTCTGCCGATGGTGTTCTTCGGGAGCATGCCCTTGACGGCCAGCTCCATGGCGAACTCGGGACGCTCGGCCATGAGGGTCTTGTACTTCGTTTCCTTCAGACCGCCGATCCAGCCGGAATGACGGCGATAATACTTCTCCTCCAGCTTGCGGCCGGTGAGAACAGCCTTCTCGACGTTGACGATGATGACGTAGTCGCCGCAGTCAACGTTCGGGGTGAAATCGGGCTTCAGCTTGCCGCGCAGCAGGTTGGCGGCGATGACGGCGGTACGGCCCAGGGGCTTGTCCGCTGCGTCCAGGACGTACCACTTGCGCTGAACGTCCTCTTTTCTGACCAGTGTCGTGGACATGAGTGAGTTCCTCCGTATATTGAAAATAAATATTTTGACAAAACCGGGCTGCACGCGTACAATATTCCCGTGCACAGCCTATTCTTTATACCACAGGAAAAACCGGCTGTCAAGCACAAAATTCGGAAATTTCATTTTTCTCCGGAAGAACTCTCGGATGCTCTGTTTTTCTCCCGGATACTCGCAAATGCTCAAGGGGCATTTTTTCGAAAAAACGGAGGAATTCGCATGCAAAGAATGATGGGGCTCGTGCGCCGCTGCATCGAGGATTACCGGATGATCGAGCCGGGCGACCGCATCGCCGTCGGCGTGTCCGGCGGCAAGGATTCGCTGACGCTGCTGACGCTGCTGGCGGCGCTGCGGGAATATGTGCCCTATTCCTATGACCTCACGGCCATCACGATCGACATGGGCCTCGGCGGCATGGATTTCTCGCCGGTCGCACGCCTGTGTGAGCGCCTCGGCGTGCCGTATTCCCGCGTGGAGACGGAGATCGGGCCGATCATCTTCGAGCACCGGAAGGAAAATAATCCCTGCTCGCTGTGCGCCAAGATGCGCCGCGGGGCGCTGAATCAGGCGCTGCTGGAGCAGGGCTATTCCAAGGTGGCGCTCGGCCACCACTATGACGACGCCGTCGAGACGTTCCTGATGAGCCTGCTGTTCGAGGGACGGATCAGCTGCTTCGAGCCGGTGACGTACCTCGACCGGACCGGCGTGACGCAGATCCGGCCCATGCTCTATCTGACGGAGGGCATGGTGCGCACGTTCGCGGCGGAGCACGACCTGCCCGTCGTGCACAATCCGTGCCCGGCCGACAAGCACACGAAGCGGCAGGAGATCAAGGAGCTCGTCGCCGTGCTGTCGAAGACGTACCCCGACCTCAAAACGCGTGTATTCGGCGCGATGCAGCGCCTGCCGCTGCCGCAGTGGGGCGTGACGCCGCACCCGCGCGGCTCACAGAAACAGCTGCATCAGCACGACGGCTGCAAAGCCGGGCAGGCCGAAAAAGCCGACGATGCAGGCCGCGGGCGCGGTGACGGCGATATAGAGCCCCGTCAGGGGCGCGAGTAAATTGACAAGGCCGAGCAGGACCGCGCCGCAGAGCGTGTTGATGCACAGCTTCCAGAACCAGCGCAGCGGCGTGGACAGCAGCCGCACGAGCAGAAACACTGCGGCGACGGAAAGTGCAACGGATAAAACCTGCGTCATGGAAAATTCCTCCTGAAATGCGAAAAAATGAACCAACGCGGCGTGCATTGTTCTGCCGCGCCGGGGCATACTGAAAGCGGACACAGTCCTGGAACATTTTCCGGCATCGGGCCAATGCACTTCGAACGGCCAATTCGAAGAGAAAGTGGAATCCATAGCCTGTGTCAAGTGCGCCGCGCGGCGTAAAACTGCCGCGGACGGTACGAAAGATACCCCCATGGGGCGGGGCGCTGCGGCCGCAGCGCCCCATGACGTTCTGATCTGGGCAGCGCCGCATCCGCGGCGCATTTTTTGTGATCCGGCGGCGCAAGGCCTCTGGATTTGTCATTGCGAGGCCCCAACGGGGCCGTGGCGCCCTGAGCGCGAAGCGCGAGGAAGTGCCCTTGGGGTGCAATCTCGGGAAGGCACTCGCAGTTTGTACAGGCCGCCGTTAAAATGGTATGCACCGATTACGTCTGTAGCGGCGCTCACTGCGCAGCCGTTGGCGGCTTTGCCGCCTTACGGATGCGGCGTCCCCTTTATGGGGGTTGAGCGCCTCGTATAGGATAATTCAACCGCGCAAGGGCACTGGTGCACCACAACGCCATCCTGATGTGTCATTGCGAGGAGCGAAGCGACGCGGCAATCTCGCAGGACCATATTGGATAACAGGCAAGTTCCGGCGAATACGGTAACTTTACGCGGCGTGGCGTCGAGGACGCCGCCCCCTACAAGGTGTGTGCGGTCGGCGATACATGGTGCAAAACGGCAGTGCCTTCCCGAGATTGCCACGGGCGCAAAGCGCCCTCGCAATGACAATTCGGGGGCCGGTGCCGTTTTGGCGATAGCCTGTTCGGATCGGCAGCATTGCGCCGGGAGGGGCGTGCCCCTCCCCTACAACGCACAGCTGGCGGCCTAGCAAAACTATCCATTTTCCATTATCCACTTGCCGCGCGCGCTGTCCCGGTTTCTGCAATATTATCCCAGCAGTCCTGCCTTTGCCTTCAGCGTCAGGATGCGCAGGACGCTCTCGTCGATGCGGGCCTCAGTCAGCGTACCGTCTGCGGCGGCATCGCGCAGAGCCTGCAGGGCGGCGTCGAGGTCGTCCGGCATCAGAATGAGGTCGCAGCCGGCCTCGATGGCCAGCAGGGCTGCCTCGCCGGGTGTGTAGTTCGCCGTGATGGCGCCCATATTGTGCGCGTCCGTGATGACGACGCCGTCATAGCCCAGCTCCGTGCGCAGCAGGTCCGTCACAATGACGGGGGAGAGGCCGCAGGGCGTGTTGTCGCCCGTGACGGCCGGGGCGGACATATGCGAGACCATGATCATGCCCGCGCCCGCCTCGATCCCGGCGCGGAAGGGCAGCAGCTCCGCCTCGCGCAGCTCGTCCAGCGTGCGGTCCGTGACGGACGTGCCGAGATGGGAGTCCGCCTCCGTGCTGCCGTGGCCGGGGAAGTGCTTCAGGCAGGCCAGCACGCCGCCCTCCTGCAGGCCGCGCGTCATGGCGGCGACCATATCGGAGGCGACGGCGGGGTCGCTGCTGAACGAGCGGTCGCCGATCTCCGTGTTGTTCGGATTCGTCACGATGTCTGCCACCGGTGCAAAGTCCACGTTGAAGCCTGCCCCCTTCACCTGACCGCCCAGCTTCTTGCCCATGGCCTCAACGGCGGCCGTGTCTCCGGCCGCGCCGTAGGTCGCCATCGGGTCCAGTACATCCGTCAGGCCGACACCGCTCAGGCGCGACACGCGCCCGCCCTCCTCATCCACGCCCAGCAGCAGCGGGATCTTGCTGTAGCTCTGCGTGGTCTGCAGCATCTGCGTGACCTGCTCTGCCGATACGATGTTCTGCGCGAAATACACCAGCCCGCCGACGGGCGTGCGTTCCAGCGCCTCGCGCGTGGCGTCCCCTGCCGCCGTGGCGGGGGAGAGGCCCGTCAGTGCGTCCGGCGTGACGACGAAGAGCTGGCAGAGCTTCTCGTCGAGGGTCATGCCGTCCAGAATCTCCTGCGCGGCCAGCTCCTCGGGCGAAGTGGTCTCCGTCGGGGCCTCCGTTTCGGTCGGCGCGTCCGTCTCCGGAGCGTCGGTCGGCGCGGCGGAGGAGGAAGGCTCCGTCGGCTCCACGCCGCCGGTGGCCGTGGCCGGGCCTGTCTGCGTGATACGCAGGACGTAATAGACGATACCGGCTACGGCGACTGCGATGACCAGCAGCAGAACGGCGACCAGGAACCCGCCGCGATTGTGTTTCATGGAAATCGACCTCTCTATCTTTATAACGTATGACTTGATTTTTTCCTATTGTACCGGAAATGCGGGGAAAATACAAGGCGTTTTTTCGCGGAACATTGTAATTGCAGGGGAGCGGACAGCCGGGCCCCAGTTTGTCAAAAAAGTCCCTTCGGGCCTTTTTCGCCAAGCTGCTTTCAGAATTGCAAAATCAAATTTTGGGCGTGTGCGGCCGGTAGAGCGCCGCTACAGGAATGATATCCATAATAAATTCCGCGAGTCCGGCCCTTCGCAGATTTCTTGACATTTTGCAGCCGCCGGGATATACTATATTTATTATCACGATCATGAAACCATGCAGAGCGAGGGACATTATGGCCAAAAAGCAAGCATACGGCAACGAGAGCATTACCACGCTCAAAGGCGCGGAGCGCGTTCGCAAGCGCCCCGCGGTCATTTTTGGCTCCGACGGGCTGGACGGCTGCGAACACGCCGTGTTTGAAATCCTGTCGAACGCCATTGACGAGGCGCGCGAGGGCTATGGCAAGCTCATCATCGTCACGCGCTACGCCGACCGCAGCATCGAGGTCGAGGACTTCGGCCGCGGCTGCCCCGTGGACTGGAACGAGAAGGAGCAGCGCTACAACTGGGAGCTGGTCTTCTGCGAGATGTACGCGGGCGGCAAATACAACAATAATGCCAGCGAAAATTATGAATACAGCCTCGGCCTGAACGGCCTCGGCACCTGCGCCACGCAGTATGCCTCGGAGTATTTCAACGCGCGGGTCTTCCGAGACGGCTTCGAATATCACCTGCACTTCAAAAAGGGCGAGATCGACGGCCAGATGGAGAAAAAGCCCGCCGACCGCAAAAAGACCGGCTCACTGTTCCACTGGAAGCCGGACCTCGAGGTCTTCACGGACATCGACATCCCCGTGGAGTATTATCTTGACACGCTCAAGCGGCAGGCCGTCGTCAACGCGGGCGTGACGTTCCGCTTCCGCAATCAGGCCGGCAGCAAGTTCGAGACGACGGAGTTCTGCTATGAGCACGGCATCCTCGACTACATCACGGAGCTGACGGACGGCAACGCCTTCACCATGCCGCAGTACTGGGAGACGGAGCGCCGCGGCCGCGACCGCGCGGACAAGCCGGAATATAAGGTAAAGATCACGGCGGCGCTGTGCTTCTCGCGCAATCTGAGCCGTCTGGAATACTATCACAACTCCTCGTGGCTCGAGCACGGCGGCGCGCCGGACAAGGCCGCGCGCAGCGGGTTCGTCTCCGCCATCGACGCCTATCTCAAGCAGAACGGCAAATATGCGAAAAACGAATCGAAGATCACATTCCAGGACGTGGCGGACTGCCTCGTGCTTGTGACGAACTGCTTCTCCACGCAGACGTCCTATGAGAACCAGACGAAAAAGTCCATCAACAACCGCTTCATTCAGGAGGCCATGACGGAGTTCTTCCGCAGCCGCCTGCAGGTCTATTTCCTCGAGAACAAGCAGGAGGCCGACCGTATCGCCGAGCAGGTGCTCATCAACAAGCGCAGCCGCGAGACGGCTGAGCGCGCCCGCATCACGGTCAAAAAGAAGCTCTCCGGCAATCTCGACATCGCCAACCGCGTGCAGAAATTCGTCGACTGCCGCAGCCGCGACGCCAGCCGCCGTGAGCTGTATATCGTCGAGGGCGATTCCGCCATGGGCTCTGTCAAGCTCTCACGCGACGCGGAGTTTCAGGGCATCATGCCCATCCGCGGCAAAATTCTCAACTGCCTGAAGGCGGATTATGCCCGCATTTTCAAGAGCGAGATCATCACGGACCTGCTGCGCGTCATGGGCTGCGGCGTCGAGGTGCGCGACAAGCACGTCAAGGACTTGACGGCCTTCGACCTCGGCAGCCTGCGCTGGAACAAGATCGTCATCTGCACCGATGCCGATTACGACGGCTTCCAGATCCGCACGCTCGTGCTCACGATGCTTTACCGCCTCGTGCCCACGCTCATCCGCGAGGGCTATGTCTATATCGCGGAGACACCGCTGTTCGAGATCACCTGCAAGGACAAAACGTGGTTCGCCTATAACGAGACGGAGAAGGCTGATATCCTGAAGCAGCTCGAGGGAAAGAAGATTTCCGTCGCGCGCTCGAAGGGCCTCGGCGAGAACGAGCCGGAGATGATGTGGCTCACGACGATGAACCCCGAAACGCGCCGCCTCATCAAGGTCATGCCGGAGGACGCGGAGAAAACGGCGTTCTATTTTGACCTCCTCCTCGGCGATAATCTCGCCGGAAGAAAGGAATATATCGCCGAAAACGGCAGTCAGTATCTGGAAATGGCTGATATTTCGTAGTGTAAAATTTAACGAGGCTGCCGGATGTGCGTTGTAGGGGCCGGGCTGTCCCCACCCGGCGGTGCACCGACGATTCGTATTGGGTATCGATAAAAACGCACAAACCAATTGCGTCTGTAGCGGCGGTCAGTGACCGCCATGTACAGGCCTATTTAACCGCGTAAGGGCGCTGGTGCACCTCACGCTCCCCTGACGTGTCATTCCGAGGAGCGAAGCGACGTGGGAATCTCGCAGTACAATGGTGGATAACTGGTAGGCTGCGGCGAAAACGCAGCTGCCTTCCCGAGATTGCCACGGCCCCGTTGGGGCCTCGCAATGACAAATCTGGGGGCATTGTACGGTCGGCGAAGGTGCGCAGAAACCTGTAACTGCCAAAGGCGGTCGCTGACCGCCGCTACAGACGCAATCGGTGCATACCGTTTTCATTGTGGCTGGTGTTGGATGCCAGTGCCTTCCCGAGATTGCCGCGTCGCTTTGCTCCTCGCAATGACACATCAGGCGGGTGCAGCGGGAACAACGGTGCATCCTATCAAATTGGTGCTGTTTTTGCCGCCTCGCGGACGGGCGTGGCTGTCCCCGCCCCTACATTGATATGCGAAACTGCCCGCAACGAAATCTCCATTCACGAACAAAATAAACTGTAAAGGGATCGGTTTATGGCAAGAAAAAAGAAGGAACCCGAGCTCAAAAAGAATATTGACACGGCGCATGTCGAGGGCCTGCGGGCCGAGGTGCTCGAGCAGCCCATCACCGACACGCTGACCGGGAACTATATGCCCTATGCGATGAGCGTCATCGTCTCGCGCGCCATCCCGGAGATCGACGGCTTCAAGCCGTCACACCGGAAGCTGCTGTACACGATGTACAAAATGGGCCTGCTGAACGGCGGGCGGACAAAATCCGCCAACATCGTCGGACAGACCATGCGCCTGAACCCGCACGGCGACGCCGCCATCTACGAGACCATGGTCCGTTTGGCGCGCGGCAACGAGGCCCTGCTCACCCCGTTCATCGACTCGAAGGGCAACTTCGGCAAGGTCTATTCCCGCGATATGGCCTACGCCGCCTCGCGCTATACCGAGGCGAAGCTTGACCCCATCTGCGCCGAGCTGTTCCGCGATATCGACAGCGAGACCGTCGATTTTGTGGATAACTACGACAATACCATGCTCGAGCCTGCTTTGCTGCCGACGACGTATCCCAACGTCCTCGTCTCGGCCAATATGGGCATCGCCGTCGGCATGGCCAGCAACATCTGCGGCTTCAACCTCCGCGAGGTCTGCAAGGCCACGGCCGCGTGGATCGAGAATCCGGAATGCGACCTGCTCTCGGTCATGCCCGCGCCGGACTTCTCCACGGGCGGCGAGCTGCTGTATGACGCGGCGGAAATGGCGGAAATCTACCGCACAGGCCGTGGCAGCGTCCGCCTGCGCGCCCGTTGGCGCTACCTGAAGGAGGGAAATCTCATTGAAATTTATGAGATCCCCTATACCACGACGACGGAGGCCATCATCGACAAGGTCTCCGAGCTCATCAAGGCGGGCAAAATCCGCGAGATCTCCGACATGCGCGACGAGACCGACCTGTCCGGCCTGAAGCTCACGATCGACCTCAAGCGCGGCGTCGAGCCGGATAAGCTCATGCAGAAGCTCTTCCGCTCAACGCCGCTGCAGGACAGCTTCGCCTGTAATTTCAACATTCTCATCGCGGGCATGCCGCGCGTGATGGGCGTACGCGAGATCATCGAGGAGTGGACGGCCTGGCGCACGGAGTGCGTCCGCCGCCGCCTGTTCTTCCAGAAGCGCAAAAAGAGCGAAAAGCTCCACCTGCTGCAGGGCCTGCGCCAGATTTTGCTGGACATCGACAAGGCCATCCGCATTATCCGCGAGACGGAGTCCGAGGCGGAGGTCGTGCCGAACCTGATGATCGGCTTCGGCATCGACGAGGTGCAGGCGGAGTTCGTGGCGGAGATCAAGCTGCGCAACATCAACAAAGAATACATTCTGCGCCGAACGCAGGAGGTCGACGCGCTGGCCGCCGAGATCGCCGAGCTGGAAAAGACGCTCGGCAGCGAAAAGCGCATCCGCCGCCTCATCGTGCAGGAGCTGGACGCCGTTGCCGCAAAATACGGCACGGACCGCCGCACCGTCATCGTGGAGGACGCGGCGGAGCTCGACCCGGAGCCGGAGGAGGAGACGCCCGATTATCCCGTGACGATCTTCGTTTCCCGCGAGGGCTATTTCAAGAAGATCACGCCGCAGTCGCTGCGCATGTCCGGCGAGCAGCGCTTTAAGGAGGGAGACGGCCTGCGCTTCTCGTGCGAGACGACGAATGCGGCGGAGCTGCTCGTCTTCTCGGACCGCTGCCAGGTCTATAAGGCGCGCTGCGCCGATTTTGACGACGGCAAGGCCTCGCTGCTCGGCGACTATCTGCCCACGAAGCTCGGCTTCGACGAGGGCGAGAGCGTTGCGGCTGTCTGCCTGCCCGGCGATTACAGCGGCAGCATGCTCTTCCTGTTCGCCAACGGTAAGGCGGCGCGCGTGGAGCTTTCCGCCTATCAGACGAAGTCCAACCGCCGCAAGCTGACCGGCGCCTACAGTGACCGCAGTGAGCTGCGCGGCATTTTCCTGCTGCAGGAGGATGTGCAGCTCGTGCTGTACTCCACCGAGGGACGCGCCCTCATTCTGCAGACGGCCCAGCTGGCCCCGAAGACAACGCGCACGACGCTCGGCGTCGCCGTTCTCACGCTCCGGCGCAAGGCAGAGCTGGCCCGCGCCTGCCCGCTTGCCGAAAGCGGCATTGTGAACGAGTCGCGCTACCGCACCCGCACGCTCCCCGCAGCGGGCGCGCTGCTCCGCGAGGAGGATGCCGCCGAAAAGCAGCTCTCCCTCGAAGAGCTCTAAGGAAATTCTGAATAATCAGCAAAGGAAGCTCTGAATAAATCAGCAAGAGTGGATGGCGAGAGATTTTTTGGCAAGGCGAGGTATGGAAAGTGCAGTTGTACTTTGTGTACCACAAACTTTCCATACCGATGGATTGACGAAAAAGCTCCGGCATCCGCCGCAGATGATTGATTCAGAGTTTCCTGAAAACAGCATTCCCGGCCGGGTCGTCCGGCGCAAAAGAAAGAAGGAGGAACATCGCATGAAGGCCCTGAACCAGCAGAAAACCGAGTTATTTCGCAATATCCTGTTTATCACCTTAGGCAGTCTCCTCTACGCGCTGAATTTTGACCTGTTTCTGGAGCCGGGCGGCATCAGCAGCGGCGGCGTCTCCGGCATCGCCATGATCATCGTCTATGCCGCTCACCCGAAATTCCTGACGGTCGGCATTCTAAACGCCATGATCAACATCCCGCTGTTCCTCTGCGGCCTGAAAAAGATCGGACGGCATTTCTTCTTTGGCTCGCTCTACAGCACGGTGCTGACGTCCGTTTTCCTTGACCTGTTCGCCCGCATCCTGCCGGTCCCGGCCGTCGAGCCGCTCGTGGCGGCCCTGTTCGGCGGCGTGTTCATGGGCGTGAGCCTCGGCCTCGTGTTCCTGGGCAACGCCTCGACGGGCGGCGTCGACATCGTCGCGCGCCTGATGAAGCTGAAATTCCGCAATTTCCCCATCGGCAAGATCATCCTCTGCATGGACCTGACCATTGCTGTCATCACGGGCGTGGTCTACCGCGACTTCAACAACACGCTCTACAGCGTCATTGCCATGGTCGTCTCCTCCATGGCGCTCGACCGCGTCGTCTACGGCATGGATTATTCCAAGGTCGCGCTCATCATCACGGAGAAGTATGAGGCCATCGCCACGGCCATCGACAGCCAGCTCGACCGCGGCGTGACCCTGCTCAAGGGGCAGGGCTATTATAAGCGGCAGGACAAGATGGTCCTGCTCAGCGCCGTGAAGCGCAAGCAGCTCGCGGAGCTGAAGGAGCTGGTCATGGACATCGACCCGGACGCCTTCATCATCCTGCAGGATGCCCATCAGGTGCTGGGCGACGGCTTCAAGCGCTACGACCGAAATGAATTGTAAGGAAACGCCGCACAATTGCAGCTTCGGCCTTCGCCGGATATGCTCTCACTGAATTGTGCGGTGCTGCCGAAAAGCCCAAAAGGAGGACGCCGCCGTGCGGAATTTCATTGCCTGTCTGCTGCTGCTCGGCCTGCTGGCCGGGCTGTCCGCCTGCGGCGCGGACGACAGCTATCTCTCCGTCCGCACCCACGTTGAGCCGAGCATACCTGCAACGGAGACCCCGCAGCAGGAGGAGCCGCCCACGGCCGGCAACCGCAGCGAGCTGCGCGGCGCGATGCTCTCGTTCGTCCGCAACTGGACGGAGCAGGGCGAGATCCGCATCTCGGGCTACAGCGGCGATCTCACCGCCGACCTGACGGAGACCGTGCGCTACATCACGCAGGAGGACCCCATCGGTGCCTACGCCGTGGACTATGCCGATGCGGAGCTGCGCGGCGACGCGCAGACCGGCACCGTCGAGGTCAGCATCGTGTTCCGCCGCTCTGCGGCGGAGATCGATGCTATCGTGACCGTGAGCGGCGTCAACGGCGCGCATGCGAAGATCCGGCAGGCGCTGGCTAATTTTGACGCGGCGCTGACGCTGCGCATCCGCAGCTATGAGGATGCGGACTTCTCCGGCTACATCCGCACCTACTGCCTCGAGCATCCGGACAGCGCCATGGCCCTGCCGGAGGTCTTGGCGGCCGTCTACCCGGAGACGGGCGAGACGCGCATTCTGGAGCTGCATTTTACCTACAGCCAGCCGCGCGACACGCTGCGCAGCATGCAGGCCGCGGTGAACACCATTCTGGACTCTGCCGCTGCCTATGTGGAGAGCGGCACGACGCCCCGGCGCTGCGCAGAGCTGTTGGCCCGCTTCCTGCTGACCCGCTTTACCTATACGACTGCGGAGGAGACGCCGGACATGCCTGCCTATGATCTGCTGAGCAGCGGGCGGGCTCACAGCCTGTCGTTTGCCTCGGTGTTCTATGCCGAGTGCACCCGTGCCGGGCTGGCGTGCCGTCTGGTCAGCGGCACGCGCGGCGGCGAGACGCACTGGTGGAACCTGCTGCAGCTCGAGGAAACGTGGTATGCTGTCGACCTGATGCGTTCCGTGGAGCAGGGCGGCGATTCCCTCGACCTGCTCGATCCCGCCGCGCTGCGGAACGAAGGCTATGACTGGGACGCGGAGGCCTATCCCTCCAATCCTGCGCCGGAGCCGGAGGAGCCGACGGAGCCATAGCGTAAAAAATTTCGACCTTTTGCAAAAAAGACTTGACAAATCGAGCTGATCCCGCTATAATAATTCCTGCAAATGCGGGTGTAGCTCATCTGGTAGAGCGCCACCTTGCCAAGGTGGAGGTAGCGAGTTCGAGCCTCGTCACCCGCTCCAGAATCGAAAACCGTTGTCACTTGACAACGGTTTTCTTTTACGTTTGCAGAATCTTCGAACCGATCGCCTGCGGGCCTCGGCAGAAGCAATCATTGGAGGAATCGTCCATGCCGCTGGATCTAACCGGAAGCAATCTGTTTTTTGTGCTCGTCCTGTTCGGTGCAGGCCTGTTCTGTATCATGAAGGGCGGCGACCTGTTCGTCGACGCGGCAACATGGATCGCCGAGTCAACCGGCATCCCGAAGTTTATCATCGGCGCGACGGTCGTCAGCTTCGCTACGACCATGCCGGAGCTGCTTGTGTCACTGTTCTCCGCCTTCGAGGGAAACGCGGACATCGCCGTGGGCAACGCCGTCGGCTCCGTCACGGCCAACACCGGCCTCATCCTGTGTATCTCCCTCGTGTGTATGCAGTGCGCCATGACGCGCAGGCAATATGCCGGGAAGGCCTGTCTGCTGCTGGCCGCCATCGGCCTGCTGTTCGTCTTCACGCGCGACGGCAGTCTCTCCCTGTGGGAGAGCGCGGCCATTCTGGCCGTATTCGTCTTCTACATGGCCGAGAGTCTGCTGGCCGGGCGGCGCGAGCAGGGGGCTGAGCAGCCCGCGGAAAAGCCGAAGAAGGACGGAAGGACCGTCGCGTGGAACATCGGCAAATTCGTGCTCGGCGCGGCCGCCATCGTGCTTGGCGCGCAGCTGCTCATCGACAACGGCTCGGAGCTGGCTCGCCGCATCGGCGTGCCGGATGCCGTTATCGCCGCCACGATGATCGCCATCGGCACCTCGCTGCCGGAGCTCGTCACGACCATCATTTCCATCCGCAAAAAGCAGGCCTCGCTCTCTGTCGGCAATATCATCGGCGCGAACATCCTCGATCTGACGCTCATCATGCCGCTGTGCGCCCTGCTGCAGGGCCGCCCGCAGCCCATCGAGCGGCAGGGTATGCTGCTCGACATCCCGGCCTGCCTCATCATCAGCGCGGCCGTGATGATCCCGGCGCTGGCCTGCGGCAGGTTCAAGCGCTGGATGGGCATCCTCGCAGGGGCGCTGTATATCGCTTATCTTGTTATTATGTTCACCTGCTTCGGCGTTGCCTGAGCGGAGGGGCAAAGCTCCGGAAAAAAGCGGGCAGGTCAGAATGACCTGCCCGCTTCAGCTTGTCAAAAAAGTCCCTTTGGGCTTTTTTGACAAGCTGCTTTCAGAATTGCAAAATGGATTTTTGTAGCATGATTTTGCAATTCTGCCGCTGCGGCGGGTTATTTAACGCGAAAGGAAACCCTGACGGTTTCCTTTCACACTTTCCTTCCCTCCGAGACTTGCGGCCAGGCAGGCTTTTTTGGCAGTCTGAAGCGGGCAGGTCAGAATGACCTGCCCGCTTTTTCTGCTGTGCCTGCTATGCTATGCTGTGCCTGCTTTTGCGGCATTGCGGCCGGAGCGACCAGTCTTGCAGAACGGCAGCGTCCTCATTTCCCGTACACGCCTGTTCCGGCGCGTGCGGTTTTTTGTGCTGCGGAAATCGGTCAAAACGGATCGAATTCCGTAACCGGATGGAATAACATGCAAAATGCACAAGTAATACGCCTGTGCAT
>NZ_DBFZUT010000035.1:0-9278 GCF_048519415.1 Faecousia sp.
GCAGAAGCCTGAAGACAGATAAATAGTTGGTGTTGATTGCGGTGAGGGTACACCTGTTCCCATCCCGAACACAGAAGTTAAGCTCATTTGCGCCGACAATACTTTGCGGGTGACTGCACGGGAAGATAGGTAACGCCAACACTTATATTCCCCCTTAGCTCAGTCGGTAGAGCAACGGACTGTTAATCCGTGTGTCGTTGGTTCGAGTCCAACAGGGGGAGCCAATGAAATAGCCGCCACTTGGTGGCGGCTATTTCTTTACTTAAACCTTATGGGCCTTTAGCTCAGTTGGTTAGAGCATCCGGCTCATAACCGGACGGTCCCGGGTTCGAGTCCCCGAAGGCCCACCACCTTTTCTGATAATATCTGATATAGGGGTATAGCTCAATTGGTAGAGCGGCGGTCTCCAAAACCGTAGGCTCTGGGTTCAAGTCCTAGTGCCCCTGCCACGAAAGCACCTTGCATCTTTGCAGGGTGCTTTTTTGCGTTTCTGGCGCAAAAATGCCCGGCAGAGGGCTGCTCTGCCGGGGAGTATGGATTCTTAGAACGTTTTCTGCAGGAATGCCTTGATCGAGCCGTCATACAGCTCCTGATTGTTGATGCGCAGGTGGGAATGCGAGCCTTCGTCCATCCAAACGAGCTCCTTCGGGGCATTGCAGGCCGCGTACAGCACTTCTGCGCGCTTCGGCAGCGAGAAGGCGTCCTTGCGGCCGTGGAGAAACAGGATCGGCGTTTTCACCTTGCCGATGACGCGAATGGGCCGCGCTTCGCGGATCTTCATGCCGGATTCCAGCCGGGCGGCCCAGAAAATTTCGTACAGGACGGGGAAGATCGGCCGCTTTTCGGCCTTCATGTGCAGCTTGAAGGATTCCAGAAACGTTGCGAACAGGCCTTCAACCACGAGATGGGAGACATAGGCTGGAAAGTCCGGCTTTGCGGCTGCCAGCACGACGGCGGCGCCGCCGACGCAGATGCCGTGCAGCACCACGTCGCTGCAGCCGAGCTGATCGTGCGCGAAGCGCGACCATGCGATAACGTCCGACCACTCGCGTGTGCTGCAGTAGTTGTATTTGCCTTCGCTCAGGCCGTGGGCACGGCTGTCGACGACGAGAATGTTGCAGCCCGCCTCGGCGTAGGGCTGTGCGAAATAGTAGCTGTAGTACAGCGACTCGGTGCGGCCGGGGAAGATGATGGCGCAGCGCTTGTGGCCGAAGTCGAAATACTCGCCCGCGAGCTTCAGACCCTCGTTTTCGATGGAAACGGGCCGCTTGCGCGCTTCGTTTTCACGCGCCCAGTCCATGCCGAGGTCAAACATCCGCGAGTGCTCCGGATTGGGCGGATAGCTGTTTGCACGGGTCCATTTTTCCGGCCCGGTCCGGACGAGAATGTTGTGATACACCTTTTTGGCGATGGGCCAGGTCGCTGCGAACATTCCCAGGAACGACAGCAGCACGAACCCCAAAATGAGCCATATCCAGAATGGCATGGGAAGATACCTCCGTTTTTTCTTTCATTATATCGAATTTTGTCGTCTTTGTAAACGCAGAATCATAAAAATACATTGTTCCCTCTTGAAAAATGAACGCATCCATACTATAATGAATGCCGGGAAAGGGGAGAACATTTATGACAAATTTTGCGATCCTGACGGATTCCTGTTCCGATCTGACGGCGCCGCTGCGCGAGCGCTTTGGCGTGGACGGCTATGTGCCCGGGGCGCTCGTCTACCCGGACGGCAGCAATCATTATGCGGATCTTGACTGGAAGAATATGACACCCGCGCAGTTTTTCGGCACGATGAAGGATAAAAAGGGCGGCCTGTTCACCTCGGCGCAGATCGGCCTGCAGGACGTTGCTGACCGGTTCGAGCCGCTGCTGCAGCAGGGCCGGGATATCCTGTTCGTCGCCGTGTCCTCGGGCCTGAGCGGTACATACAACAGCACCTGCCTTGTGGCGAATGAGCTGATGGAAAAGTACCCCGAGCGGCACATCCGCTGCGTCGACACGCTCCGCTACTGCGGTGCGGAGGGTATGCTCGTCATCGCGGCGACGCGCCTGCGCGCTGCCGGGAAGACGCTGGACGAAACGGCCGACTGGCTGGAGGAGAACCGCCTGCGCGTGCACCAGATGGGCGTGCTGGAGGACCTGTTCTTCTGTAAGCGCATGGGCCGCGTCTCGGGTGCGGCGGCCGTGATGGGCACGCTCGTCGGCATCCGCCCGCTTGCGGATATCAATGAGAAGGGCCTGAGTGACGTCATCGGCAAAACGCGCGGCCTTGCCCCGGCGCTGAAGGCGACCATCGACTATATGGCCCGCACGGTCGAGCGGCCGGAGGAGCAGATCATGCTCCTGTCGCATTCGGACCGTCCGGAGCGCGCGGAGGAGCTGCGCGCCTTGGTCGAGGAGCGCTTCCACCCGAAGGAGCTGCACGTTGTACCGGTCTGCCAGTCCTGCGGCGCGTCGATCGGGCCGGGCCTGTACGCCATCTTCTATTTTGGCCGCCCGATCTCGTCCGGCCTGACGGAGGAGCGCAGCCTGATCGCGGAGCTGACGGGAAAAACAAAATAATCGCGAATCGCGCGGGAGCCAGCGGCAGTCGAGCCGTTGGCTCCCGTTTTTTGCTGCAATTTACAAAATCTGGAAGTTATGTTTCGGAACATGCCAAATTCGGGCGTCTTACAACAGAAAATCTTGGAAAAACCTGTTGATTTTCCAAAAAACGCGTGGTAAAATATTTACAACTATAGGCTCCGGAGTATGCCGGGGCGTCTGGGAGGGAGTGCCCATGAAACACTTGCTGCGCGCAATGGGCGCAGCCATGTTAGCGGCTCTGCTGCTGTCGGCCTGTTCGACGCCGCAGGAGCAGACCGAGCCGTCCGCGCCGCAGGCCACGCAGGCCACGCAGGCCACGCAGGCCGCAACCGGCGCGACGGAGGAGTCCGCAACGGAGGCAGAGGAACTGCTTGCGCTGCCGCGTGACCTTGGCAGCGGCCTGACGCTGCAGGCGGTCCTGCCGTTTTCCGGCCCGAATGTGGATGCAGACGGCGCGGAGAGCGACCAGCTTGCCACCATCATCGTGCAGAATAACGGCGGCATGGCCGTCGGCGCGGCGGATATCACCCTGACGTGTGAGGACGGCGCGGAGCTCCGCTTCCGCGTGACGGACCTGCCCGTTGGCGGCTCGTGCTACGCCTTCGAGCTGAATTCCGCGCAGTACACCGGCGAGAACCGCGTCTGCGCGGCCTCGGCGGAGGTCGAGCCGGACGGCTCGCTCTCCGTGGACTACCGCGTCAGCGTGATGGTGCAGGACGGCGGCCTCGTCCTCGTCAACATGACGGAGGACACGCTGCACAACGTCACCGTCCGCTACCGCACGGACACCGGCGGTACCTACTTCGGCGGCCTGAGCTACATGGCCACGGTCGAGGAGCTGGCCCCCGGCGCGTCGCAGACGGTCCTCGCGGCGGAATGCTACATGGGTCTGCCCTCCGTCATCGCGGTCTCGGCAGACGAATCGTAATCACCCTAGAAAAAGGAGGAAATATTGATGAGAAAACTGAGCAAAACGCTCCTCTCGCTGCTGCTGATCGCGGCGATGCTCGCATCGTTCGTCGTTCTCCCGGCGGCGGCTGAGGAACCGGCCGCAGAGCAGCCGACCGAGGCTGTGCAGGCGGCTGAGACGCAGGCGGATGACGCTGAAAAGTCGAATTATGAGCTTTCCATCGTCATGCTCGACTGCGGCAGAAAGTATTTTTCCGTGGACAGCATCAAGCAGATCATCGACAATGCCGCTGCGGCTGGCTTCAACAATGTGATGCTTGCGGTCGGCAACGACGGCATGCGCTTCCTGCTGGACGATATGAGCCTGACCGTGAACGGCACGACCTATTCCAGTGAGGAGGTCGCTGCGGCGATCCATACGGGCAACGAGGCTTATTATAATTTCACGACGGACGAACTGACGGAGTCCGAAATGGACGAGATCATTGCCTATGCGAAGACCAAGGGCCTCGGCATCATCCCAGTGATCAACACACCGGGCTATATGGATGCGATCCTTGATGCAGCCGAGGCGCTCACGGGCAAGACCTGCTCCTACAACGGCTCCGCTCGTACCATCGATGTCACGAATTCGACGGCTGTCGCCTTCACGCAGGCATTCGTGCAGAAGTATGTCGATTATTTCGCGGGCAAGGGCTGCAAGTACTTCAATATGGGCGCGGACGAGTATGCAAACGACATGTTCACGAGCGGCTCTATGGGCTTCGGCAATCTGCAGAACACCGGCAAGTACAGCTATTATGTGGAGTATGTCAATGCGGTTGCCGCGCTGATCAAGAACGCCGGTATGACCCCGATGGCGTTCAATGATGGCATCTATTTTGCAAACAATACTTCCAGCGGCACGTTTGACACGGATATCGTGATCTGCTATTGGTCGAATGGCTGGAGCAGCTATACTCCGATGCCGGCTGAAACGCTTGCAAGCATGGGCTTCAAGATGGTCAACACGCACGGCGACTATTACTGGGTGCTCGGCAAAAGCAACTGGCAGTGCAATGCTAAAAAGGCCAGCGGTTTTAATTATAAGACGTTCCAGGGCGGCACGATCGACAATCCGTCCGGCGCGATGTTCTGCATCTGGGCGGACTACCCCGGCGCAGAGACGGAAGCTTCCGTGATCAGCAAGACGGCGGATACCATCGCTGCCGAAAATCGATGATAACAAGACGGTTTCTGACGAAGCGACCGGTGTTTCGGTCACGGCTCCCGGCCTGACGGGCATCACTGTGGCTGCGGTCGATAAGGGCACGGAACTGGATGGCAAGAAGGTCGCCGGTGCTTGGAACATCGAACTGACAACGGAAAACGGCAGCTATACCGGCTCTGCAGCGGTCAAGGTCCCGCTGGACGGCAACTGGACCGGCTGCACGATCACTGCCGGTGTCATGAATGAAAACGGCGGTATCGACTACGGCAAGGACTATGATATCAAGGACGGCTTCCTGACCTTCACGGCTCCGCATTTCTCCACGGTCGTGGTGCTGGCAGAACCGCAGCAGAAGAGCCTTGTTGTGCCGACGAATGGAACGAAGACGGTCGAAGAAAACGGCAATCTGACTGGCTATACCCCGGAATACAGCAAGAATGGCATCGTCAAGCTGGATATGAGCTATGCCAGCAATGTGACGACGATGACCTTCACGGGCCTTGCCAATGGCGACGTGAGCGTCACTGTCGGCAATCTCGTCTATCAGATTACGGTGACGAATGAGTCGTATTCCAGTAAGAAGACGATCACGGTTGCTGTTGGCGAGACGAAGACGGAAACAGTAAAAGGTGATGTCACGGACGGCAAGACTACGGTTCTGGATGACACACATGCCAAGGTCGATGTGAAGTATGTCGATCAGGAGACAACAGAAACACTTGAAAAGGCTAGCAGACTGACGAGCGGCTTGAAGGTTTATATTAGCGATAGCAGTAACAAGAATTTCCTTCAGCTTAGTGGAGAAACTCTCGGGAATACGCAGGAGTTTTCAGAAGCAACAGAATGGACAGTTGGTTATGACAGCAGCAATGGTTACTATCTGTCCAGCAATGGTTACTACTTAAAGTATCATGCAAGCACTTCTTGGAGCGGCACAACTAGGGAACTTGCAGTGACGACAACGTTGAAGCAGACCAGCAATTGGGATACATATGTGAACTATTGTCGGTATTCAGAGACAAGCGAACTCTATTTTGAAGTCACGGGCTGGAATGGTAGTTATACCAACTATTATATTGCTCTCTCCGGGACTGACTGGACAGTGTCTAGCAGCAGTAGTAGCGCCAAGGGTTATGCCTACACGCTGAAAACGACACCAGCGACGGTTAATCAAACCACCATCTCCTTCACCGGTAAGAAGGCAGGCACGACGCAGGTTGTGATTGGCGATGTGCTGTATACGATCGTTGTCCAGGACAAGGCTCCGGACGACGCGATGACAAATACTTCGCTGACGCTGGAGTACTGGATTACGAACTCGCCGGTTTATGAAAAGGCGTCTGTTTCGTCGAACAAAACAAAGAGTATTACCACTGCAACTGATGGTGTAAGCACCGATGCGGGCGTTGACATTGCACAGCTTGCACCGAACCATGCCTATTCCAATTTTGACGGCTGGAAAGATGTGTATTACTGGCAAGCTATGCGGCTGGACTCCAATCATCTGCAGACGGAGAAATCTGGCGTTGACCAGACCGCTGACGGCACGACCTTTACCCATGTGCGCTATCACGCCGGTGCGTGGCAGTATAAGACATTGGACGGCACTTGGCATTATTTCCTCAGCACGGATCAGGCGGTTGCCTATTATCTGCAGAAGACAAAAGTCACTACGGAAGTTGAAACCTATGTCAAGGACTGGGGCTATGGTACTAATGGTACCACGCCGGATACTTCGAGCAACAAGGGCCAAGTCGCACTGACGGTTGCAGTTGTCTACCCGGACGGCACGGTTTCCCCAGCCGAGAAAGACATGTATTTCAAATCCACAACGATCTTCAACTACTGGGATGGCCGCGACATTGGCATTATTGCTCCGAAGAATAATGAAGATTATACGATTTCCAAGATTACGGTAACGGATGGTACGCGTGATAAAAATACCGACAATAACGTGTGGTATACCTCTGACACCATCACATGGGAAAAGACAACGCTTGATGATGGCGTGACAAAGTGGTATAACGAGCGCGAGGTCTGGAACAAATCTTCTGGCACAACGCCGATGGTCAACGGAAAGAACAGCAAGGAAACATGGAGCGCTAAGAATACTGCAAAGCTTGTCCTGATCTATCTGGAAGCTGCTGAGAAGGAAAGCAACCTTAATGTTGTGTACTATGATGATACCTACAGCAAGGAAATCATCTCCTCTCAGATCGTTATGTCTTATACGCAGGGACAGGAACCTCCGACGTACCTCAACTCCCTGAAGAATAGCGGTACTGTTACGCCAGGCAAGATTACACTTGAGGATGATGCCTACGTTACGAATAGCTCCGGTGTTAACCAGACGTTCAACAAGAATGTTGCAACTGTTCCGGGCGTTGCAGCTCAGTATCGGAGTGGCCTTTATAAGTATGTCAGTGCCGAAATTTCTGAGGACGGCAAGACGCTGACGCTTCATTATAAGATTTCTGCAAACAACCTGGAAAAATACTATGTGGTTGATTTTGGCCTGCCGGTCCAATTTGAATTGACTGATTTAGTGAATGATACGAATCTGAGCAAGGTTCGTATCAGTACGGTCACGGATGGTAATGTTACATACGATGAGACTACAAAAACATTTACCTACACGCCGACCGAGGTCCTGAAGAGCCTCGCGACGGCAAGCATTGCAATCAGCTATACGGGCAAGGAGGAAGCGATACTTACTGTCGGTTTCATCCCCGCATCGACGGTCTATTATGAGGAAGGCTTTGCTTCGTATTCCGCAAACTGGGTCAGTGAAGGTACCGCGCATGGCGCTCGGCAAGCAAAGGAACCCTATGGCCAAGCGACCAACAGCTACGGTTTTGATCCTGCCTACCGTGAAAACAGCGCGAACAGCGAGGGAACGGTGGCAAGAACAACGACAGTCGGCAGCGATGCGACCTTCAAGTTCAATGGAACGGGCCTGGAGCTGTATCTCCGCACGAAGAATACGAGTGTTAATGCAGAGGATGTGACGAATCACTCCTACATGCTTGTTCAGGTCTATGAGGGCAGCGAGGCGACGACGGATCACCTAAAGCGCATGAGCTTTGTCGATGTGAACAACCTATTTGTTGCAAAGGACACGGGTTATGGCTACAACACACCGTGCTGGACGGTCAATGACATGGCTCTCAATGACTATACGGTTGTTGTCCGTTTCGTTAAGGGCCAGGAACTGGCAATCGATGGCTTCCGTGTGACTGGCACGCAGGGCGAACGCTATGAGAAAGCATATGCTCGGGACGGCGAAGCCAACATGCAGACTGCCGAGATCCGCAATATGGTTCTCGCAAAGGCAAATGTAAACAATGCCATCTTTGGAATGTCCGCCCCGATGTATCAGGTCGGCGTTGATGAAGTTCTGGATGCCGTATTCGATGACAAGGATGTCATTGCTGGCGCAACAATTATTGAATCGAATGGCACGGTCACTACAAATGTTACGGTCGACAAAGACCTTGTCAACATCGGCCCGAAGAATGAGATCTATCTCGAGCCGGGTCAGGCCGTTGTGATGGAGCTTACCGGGACCTACGCCTCCGTGCAGGTCGGTATGCGTAGCCTGACGGGCGCGGCAGTGACCTATCAGATCAACAGCGAGACGGCGAAAACAATGAACTCCACCGTTGACATGTATTACCCGGTTAAGCTTGTTGGGAATATGCTCGTCATTCGGAATACTTCCGAAAACGATGAAATTCTCGCCCTGACGAAGCTGAAGGTCACCTCTGCGACGGCGGCAACCGGGAATGACCCCGGCGTGGTCCCGCAGACCACCCCCGAGGCGATCCGCTACGCGATGGCGCTGATGCGCGGCATCGACGTCCCGCAGTTCACGGACGTCGCCGAGGATGCGTGGTATCACGACTACGTCTACGACCTCGTCTACCGCGGTGTCGTCAACGGCATGACCGCCACGACCTACGAGCCGGAGGGCAAGCTCACCCGTGCCCAGTTCGTCAAGCTGCTGGCCTGCTCCCTCGAGGAGGCAGAGACCCTCAAGACCTACGAGGGCCAGCATCCCTTCACGGACAGCGAGGGCCACTGGGCCGAGACCTACATTGCGTGGGCCAAGGACAAGGGCATCGTCGAGGGCGTCTCCGCCACGGAGTTCGACCCCGAGGCGCCGATTACCCGTGAGCAGATGGCCACGATCTTCGGCCGCTACGCCCTGAAGCAGGGCATCGAGCTGCCGAAGGACGCCGCTCCCGCCCAGTCCTTCCCGGACGCCGACAAGATTTCCGAGTATGCCCGTGAGTTCGTCGAGCTCATGCGCATCGCGGGCATCCTGAACGGCTACGAGGACGGCACGTTCCGTCCGCAGGGCAACGCCACCCGCGCGGAGGCAGCCAAGCTGTTCTCCCTGTTCCTGTCCATCACGGACAAGCTCGCAAAATAAACCCATTGCCGCCGCCCTCCCGGGCGGCGGCATCTTGTCAAAAAAGTCCCTTTGGACTTTTTTGACAAGCTGAATCCTTTGCACCGGGACATGCGCAGCCCGGTATTTCGATAGAGGAGAAATAGAATGTCA
>NZ_DBFZUT010000036.1:0-43034 GCF_048519415.1 Faecousia sp.
ATGGAATGGTCTTCCCTGACGCACCGGGCAAAGAAGACCGTGATATCTGAAAAGACCGGAAAGCCCCGAAGCAAAAAGCGGTTTGGAAAGTCCATTGCCAACAAGGCACCCGCCATGCTGATCGAAATATTGCGGCAAAAATGCAAGTCTCTCGGGCTGCCGAATGTTGTAGAGATCAACCCGGCAGACATCAAAGCAAGCCAATATAATCATTTGACCGGTGAATATGTTAAAAAGTCTCTTTCCCGGCGTTGGAACGAAATGCAGGACGGTGAGCATCTCCAACGTGATCTCTATTCCGCCTTCCTGCTGCAGCATTATGACTCTATGTCAAAAGCTCTTGATCTCGATTCCCTTGCGCGGGACTACCCCGCCTTTGTGCAGTACCATCATCGGGAAATCGAGCGTCTGCACGCTCTCCCCAAAACGCCCGCCAGTATGGGCATCCGCAGAAGCATTGCCTGACGCGAAGGGCAGGCAGATATAAAATGCCGGTGCCGTTCGCACCGGAGAAAACCGGTCGATTGTCCGTCCGGGGCTACCGTTAATGGCAGCAGAGGCTGCTTTGGTAGCAGAAGAGCTCGGGAAAATAGTCAGCGCGCAGCAGATCTTCGTGCTGCGAAAAGCTATCTACCGACTCACAGCGCATTCCACAAATCCGCACGCGGTGCTTTGTGCACATTTGCCGTTGCGATCTGCACGCGGTGCGCTGAGACAAAGTGTAACACCACGCCACGTCGCCGATTGGGTCTCGGTTGCGATCCGCACGCGGTGCGCTGAGACAAAGAACGCCGGGATCCATAATATTTTGACCTATAACGATTGCGATCCGCACAAATCGCGCTGAGACGAAGAAGCAAGCCGTTAAATACATCAGTATTGAGATGCTGATCTCCGATGCCAGGGAGGCCTATTATGAGGCCCAAAATAGCACAATCTTTCCACCCTCACGAAAGGACCCAGACGACCACGACCGGATACATTTACATTCTCACGAATCCCTCCTTCCCGCAATATGGGAAGCTCGGCTATGCCACGGATGTAAAGCAGCGGCTCGCGGAGCTGAACCGCAGCTCGGCGGTCCCCTTTGCGTTCCGGGTGTACGCCACCTACGAGGTGGATTCCGCCCTCTCGGACAAGAAGCTCCACTCCATTCTGGGCAAGCTGAACCCCGATCTGCGTTCTGCCGAAGAAGGAGTAAAGCCGCATCAGACATTCTGTCATCCCTGCAAACGTCAAATTATTCTACACAAGAGGTCCCCCATGCTGCCCGTAAACGAATCCGACTGGAAGCTGTTCCGCAAAAGGCTGCCGGAGTGGCAGGAGCGCTGCATGGAGCAGCTGGCTGAATCCTACGCGGCCCTGCTGGCCGGGCCCGGCAAGGCATCCGACAAGTTCTGGGAGCTGGAGAAGAGGCTTCGCAAGGACAAGAAGCGCGTCGGTGTCGTGGCCGATGTCAGCCGCTCCGAAATGTACTATAACCTGCTCTATCTGCTGGGTGACAAGACCATCCCGCTCGAGGACCTCGCAGGCTTCAGCCCCGACCTGCAGGAGCGGCTGGCCATGATTGCACGAGATCACTTTGTGTGAAGGCTCCCTCATATAACATAAAGACGGAGGGCTGCGGCTTTATGCTGTGGCCCTCCGACCATACCACGCAAACCATGCAAAGCGGCTGCGCTCCGAAACCGGGGCGCAGCCGTTCCTTTTCCCTATTTTGTAACGTTTTCAATGTAGCGCATGAGGATCGCCGCAACCTGTGCGCGGGTGGCGCTTCCCTGCGGCTTGAGCCAATCGCGGCCGTCGTATTCGCGGCTGCCGCCGATGATGCCCTCCGCCACAACCCAGCGCATGGCATCGCTGGCATAATCCGACACGGCGTTCGCATCCGGGAAGCCGGACAGATCAGCACGCTCCGCGGACGCAGCGCCAACCTTCTGCGCATAGCGGAACAGGATCGCCGCTGCCTGCTCTCGGGTTACGCGGCCATTCGGATCAAACTTACCGCCGCCGATGCCGTTGACCACGCCGTTCTCCGCTGCCCATGCGACAGTCTGCGTGTACCACTCGCCGCCCGGAACATCCGTAAAGGGGTTGGCAGCAGCCTGCGGCTGTCCGGCATAGCGCCAGAGGACCGTCACAAGCATCGCGCGGGTCATGCTGCTCTCCGGCTCAAAGCTGTATTCGCCTGTGCCGTTCATAAGACCATTGTCGTAAGTATACCGCACGGCCGAGGCATACCAGCTGTCCGGGCTGGCATCCGTATAGGGGGCTGTTGTCCAAACCGCTGTGGGGTAGCTTAAAGTTTGATCAAAAACTGTCGGTCCCCATCCTGAGGTTCCTTCCCGGTAATAAAACACCATGCCGGGGATCGCAGCAAAGTCACTTATTGCATTGCTGTCAGCGAAGCTGAGCCAGCCGATTTCAGGCAGATCTCCCATAAAATAGACGTGCTTGAGTGAAATACAGCCAGAAAAGGCGCGCTCACCGATTGTTTTAACGCTCTCCGGAAACACGATCTCACGCAGTGCGGCACAGTCTCTAAAAGCGGTAGAATCTATTGTTAATAAGTTCTTAGATAGTCTGACTTTGCTAAGATTCTTGCAGCCGTCAGAATAGTAAACTTCTGTTACGCTGTCCGGCATCCAGATTTCCGTCACACCGTCATGTTCATGAAATCCGTTTACAATCCGCGTTCCAGCCTGCAGGACATACTTCCCGCGGAAGCCCCCCGGGCACTCTTTAAACTCCAGGTTTCCGGATAAATTCTTTGTCGTGTATAACCCGCCATAGGAATCCGTAGAATAAAAACGATTATTCGACTCCACCTGAAACCCGCGGAAATTAGGACTGCCTAAACTGATGCACCTTTCAATGTTCACCGTAGATTTTGGAATGGTAAGCCCGGTCAGATTGGGGCAGTCGGCAAATGCTCTCTTATCGATTCTGTAAAGAGAGTCAGGCAGTGCAACATCGTGGACTAAGGAGCCTTCAAACGCTCCCTCACCGATTTCTCTCGTCATAGCACGGACTTCATAGCTTCCGGTTCTACCCGCAGGGTACCGAATAAGCTTGGTATCCCGATATAGGGCCCCTGCCTCATCGATCTTATAAAAAGTGTTATATTTACTCAGATCAAATTTTGTAATACTTATACAGCCTGCAAAAGCACTTCCGGAAATATAATTTACATTACCCGTGATTTTGATATCTTTCAGGCTTGAGCAGTTTTTGAATGCATTCTCATAAATAGCTGAGGCCGAAAACAGATTTACACTTTCGAGCCGGGTACAGTTTTCAAATGCCCCGCTTGGGATTTCAAACATACCAGCTTTCAGGGTCACCTTTCGAATATAATCGCTGTAATCGGAAAAGCGGACCTTCATCTTGTAACCTTGGACCATATCTCCATCGCCTTCAAAGGTCAAAGCGCCGGTTTCCTTGTTGATCACGGCTACACATGTATCCGTACACGAAAGACGGATCTCCTTGTCAGTTTCTGTCACCTCCGCAGCGGCGGCAGTGGGGAATGCCGGAACAAGAAGCGCACAGGCCATTACGGCACACAGCAGGAGCGCAAGTAGTCTCTTTTTCATGATCGTTCCCTCCGAAATTCAGTCAGACAGCGCCGTGTCCTCACTCCGCCATCTGCCGTTTTTAGTATATAACGCGCAGCACAAAAAGTAAATAACAAATTACAGTTTATCAGGCATATTATCCAAGAATGTTATACCACGGCCATCATTTTCCCGCTATCCTCTCTATTTTCTGCACCATCAAAATCGCAAAGCTGGGACCGGCTTGTCAAAAAAAGTCCCTCCGGGGCTTTTTCGCCAAGCTGCTTCCATAATTGCAAAATCAAATTTTGCAGCATGATTTTGCAGTTCTGCCGCTGCGGCGGGTGATTGAACGCGAAAGGAAACCCTGACGGTTTCTTCCCTTCGAAACCTTTGGCTTGGCGGGTTTTCTGACAGGCGAAACCGGGGCCGGCTCTTTCGAGCCGGCCCCGGTCGCATTTTTCCCGTCAGATTCCGTTCATTTCCTGGAACAGGTAGCAGTAGGAATAGTTCCAGCGGGTCAGATAGAACGAGCCGTTAGAGTAGCGCAGGTAGGCATTGCCGAAGCCGAGACGGTTATACCAGTACGAGACGCTCGTGCCGGACGTGCTGATGCGCAGAGAGGAATTGCCGGACTTATAGAGGTAATACGTCGTCGTGCCGCTCTGGAAGCTGAAACAGCCGTTGGAGTAATCCCAGAGCATGCTCTCGGTCACGTCGGAGGTGATCCGGCCGTTTTCGATGGTGACGGCCTGCGCACCGATCGTCGTGCCGTCGTGCGTCATGGCATAGTAGCCGCCGCTGGCGTAGACCGTGAGAACGTAGCGGCCGCCGGACGTGAGCCTGCTCACGGAGTCATAGGTCGCGGTCTTCACCGGCTCGGAGTAGCTGTCGCCGCAGGCGGAGCAGGTGTAGACGTAATTGCCGTTTTCCTCCGTGCGGACATAGCTGTGGCCCGTTGCCGGGATCGCCTCGGCGTAGCTTTCGCCGCAGGCGCAGGCATAAGTGCGGACGCCGGGCGTCGTGCACGTCGCCGCCGTGGTGACGGTGGCCGTGTAGGCATGGGCGTGGACCGTGACGGCATAGCGCACGCCGCCGATGACGGTGCGGGTCGCGCCCTCGGCCACGCCGGTGATCGTCACGTCATAGCCCGCAGGAACCGCGCGATAGAGCTGCCACCGCTCGTTCGCGTTCGCATTGCCGGGATAGGCGCCCGCAAACGTTGTGCTGTAGCGGTCGAGATAGGTATCGCTGAAGCGGATGGAGAAGGCGCTGCCGAGATCCGTGATCGTGAGGACCTGCGGCGCAGTGGTCAGCGTCACGCTTGCAGAGCGGGTGCTCTCCGTGAGATTCAGGTAACGGCCGTCCGCGCTCTGCACGGTGTAGCCGCCGGAGACCGCCGTGACGGTCCACAGGGCGTTCGACAGGTCGCCCGTCGTGCTGTAGGCCGCGCAGGTCAGGCCGCTCACAGTGCCCGCGCCGTCCCAGGAGCTGTAGTACGTTGAGGCCGTCGCCGTCAGCATCCGGTCACCGCTCACGAGGAGGAACGTCCCCTCGGCAAGCTCCGTCACCTGCTGATAGCCGCCGGAGAGCGCCTCGATCGTCGTCGCAGCGACGGCGGGATCGGCGGACTCCGTCACAGCGGCGTCCTCGGTGTGGAACGTGTAGGTCTCGCCCGGCTGGAGCTTGACCTCGACCGTCGGCAGGATGGCCTCGGTGTAGGTATCGCCGCAGCGCGTGCAGGTGTAGATGCGGTCATTGCCGTTCTCGGTGCACTCATAGGAGTGGCCCAGCGCACCGACGACATGGCCCGTGCGGCGGTCGCCGCAGTTCCTGCAGGTATAGGTCGTGTAGCCGTCTTCGGTACAGGTCGGAGCCGTCACGACGGCTTCGTAGTCATGTCCGAGCGCGGCCACCTCGTCTGCCGTGTAGGTATCGCCGCAGGTCGCGCAGGTGTAGGTCGTGTAGCCCTTTTCCGTGCAGGTCGGAACCGTCACAACGGCCTTGTAGTCGTGGCCGAGCGCGGCCACCTCGTCCGCCGTGTAATGGTCGCCGCAGCGCTTGCAGGTATAGGTCGTGTAGCCCTTCTCCGTGCAGGTCGGGGACGTCACGACAGCCTTGTAGTCGTGGCCGAGCGCGGCCACCTCGTCTGCCGTGTAATGGTCGCCGCAGCGCTTGCAGGTGTAGGTCGTGTAACCCTTTTCCGTGCAGGTCGGGGACGTCACAACGGCCTTGTAATCATGGCCGAGCGCAGGCGTCGTTTCGGTATAGGTGTCGCCGCAGACGGTGCAGGTATGGACGGTCTTGCCGCCCTCGGTGCAGGTTGCCTCGCTGCCGGAAACGGTGTAGGTATGGCCCGTGGCCGGGAGGGTCTCGGTGTAGCTGTTGCCGCAGCGCGTGCAGGTGTGCGTCACGGAGCCGTTTTCCGTGCAGGTCGCAGGAACGGTGGTCTCCGCATAATCATGGCCGAGCGCAGCCACTTCGTTCGCCGTGTAATGGTCGCCGCAGGCGGTGCAGGTGTAGGTCGTATAGCCCTTCTCCGTGCACGTCGGAGCCGTTACGGCGGCCGTGTAGCTGTGGCCGGTGGCCGGAGTCGTTTCGGTATAGGTGTCGCCGCAGGTCTCGCAGCGGTAGGTCGTCACGCCGTCCTCGGTGCAGGTCGGGGCGGTCCGGCTGACCTCCTGATAGCTGTGGACATGGTCGGCCTCGACCTCGATGACATAGCGGGTGCCGCCGATGACGTAGTACGTCGTACCGGCAGCCACGCCGGTGAAGCGGACCTCCGTCATGGGAGCCGTGCCGGTCTGGACCGTGCCGGAAGCGGCGGCGCGGGTAAACGTCGCGCCGTCATAGCTGCCCCAGGCGATCTCGGACAGCTGCCACCAGTAGTTGCGCGCCGTCGTGAGGGCGACCTGAATGTAGCGGAAGCTCTCGACGGAGGACGGGACGGCGTAGGTCTTCGTCACAGCCGTGCTGCGGCTGCTCGTGAACGTGCCGATCGTCGTCCAGGTGCGGCCGTCAGACGAAAGCTGGACATTGGCGTTCGTGCAGTAGTCGCCGTGCGCCGGAGCACTGATCTGCACGGCGTCAAAGCGGACCTCCGCGCCGAGGTCGACACGGGCATACATGCCGGACGTCTGGCTGCTGGTGGACCAGTAGTAGGTGGAGGTATCGCCGTCGATAAGTTTGGAGGCGACGCAGTTGTAGCCGCCGTCCGTATAGCCGGAGACGGAGGCCGAGGCGCTGGCGGAATAGGGCACCTTCGTGCCCGTGCCCTGCACCACGGTCAGCTCGCCGCGCGCGATGGCGGCGTCGCCCGTGTGGGTGAAAGTCTGCTCGCCCTCGAGCGTGTAGGCCTCGGTCGTCTTGCCGGTCTTGACGGAGACATATTCGCGCGGCAGCAGCTCGGAATGCTGCTCGCCGCAGCGCGTGCAGGTGTAGATCGTGTCGCCCGCATCGTCTGCCGCCGCGTAATCGTGGCCGAGGGCGGGAACGGTCTCGGTGTAGCTGTCGCCGCAGTCGGCGCAGGTATAGGTCACGCTGCCCGCCTCCGTGCAGGTCGCAGCCGTCGAGGCAGTTTGACGGTAGTCGTGGCTCTGCGCGGGAGGATCGGTGTTGATGGAGCCGTCGGCGTTGAAGCCGCCGGGCACGACGGACGTGTCCATGCCGCTTGTGTAGGCGCCGTCCATGGCGAGGCCCATGGCGCGCAGCGGCAGGCGGATCTTCTTGGCTTCCTGCGTCTGCGTCTCTGCGCCGGGATAGTCGCTCCACATGCAGAACATGCCGCCGATCACGGAGGAGGCACTCAGGCTCGTGCCGCACACCTTATAATTGCTCCAGTTGGCGGCATAGGTATAACCATTGTCGAAGCTGTCGTTCTTGCCGAGGACATAGTAGAAGTCGCCTGTCGTGTTGATAATACGGAAGCCATCCGAGGCAAGGTTGGCCGCCGTGCGGGGCGTGTAGCCGCTCCAGCCGCCGGACCAGTAGCACACGACGATGTCGCGGTCGAACGTGTAGGTCGTCGAGCCGACCGAGGCGCTCATCTTGTTGGCAAACTCGATGCCGTCATTGAAGGCGATGGGCGTCATGCCCGCCTGCTTGACCATGGCGGCAAGCTCGTTGACATATTTGATGAAGTAGCCATACTTGCCGCTGTTCTGCAGGCTGCCGAAGCCCATGGAGCCGCTCGTGTAGCGGTCGTTGGCGTATTCATCCGCGCCGAAGTTGAAATAGCGGCAGCCCTTGCCCGCAAAGTAATCGACATACTTCTGCAGGAAGGCCTGCGAGAACCGGACGGCCGTGTCGTTCGTCACGTCGATGGTGCGGCTCGAGCCGTTGTAGCTGCAGTTCGTCCCCGTCAGGGAGGACGCGGCATACAGCACCGCGTCCATGTGGCCCGGGCTGTTCAGCAGCGGAATGATCTCGATGCCGGCTTTCTTGGCCGTGGCAAAGAACTCGTCCATCTCGCTTTCCGTCCACTCGCCCGAAGATGCCGTCGTGTAGGCGTTGTTGCCCGCGCGGATAGCCGAGGCGACCGCGTCGCTGGAATACGTTTTGCCGCCCACGGTGAGCGACATGTCGTCCAGCAGGAAGCGCATACCGTCATTGCCCACCGCGAGCATGACGTGCGTATAGCCGTCCGCCTTTGCCTCATAGAGGAAGGCCTTGACCCAATCTGCCGAAAAATACTTTCGGCCGCTGTCCAGCATGGCGATCTTCAGATAATCGCTGCCGGAAGCAAACGCCACCGTCGGCAGCATGCACAGCAGCATGCAGACCGTCAGCAGCAGCGCTAACAGTTTCTTTCCCGCTTTCAATGGTTTCTCCTCCTGTATCATGTCTCTGTTCGGCGATGCCGAATCCTGATTTGATCATACACGAGACATTCTCATTTGTCAACAGGCAGTTCTTTTAGCATAATTTCAAGTTAACTAGCCTTATTCTGACTCATGATAGACTACATTCCTGATTATCTCATTTCTGGCTGCGTGATTTTATTCACGCCGACGCATCTCGTTACGATACGGAATGTGACGTAAAATTCCGGCGATTTGTTTCGTCCAATGAAGTTGGCGGCGGGTTTTCTGACGAATTTTTTCCACCTGCTCTGCAGAGGAATTTTTGAAAATTTTGTTGACATTTTTGCGCGATCCGTCATAATGGAAGCAGAAGCATACCGTTCTCACCGCCGTGCTCCCCTGCTGTGGTGCACCAGTGCTCTCCTTCCGTTGAATGCCCCTGTACAGGGCGCTCGATGAGCGCCATTGGCAGACGCAATTGGCGCGTGGCGTTTTGATGATGGTCTGTACCTATCGGCAGTGCCTTCCCGAGATTGCCGCGTCGGCCTACGGCCTCCTCGCAATGACAAACCTGAGGGCCGTGCGCCATAAAATCAATACCGCAAATATTGCCGACCTGCATGGCGCTCAGGGAAAGCCGCAGCGGGCCTGCTTTCGGCGTTTTCCATTTCATGTCAAAGGGAGGCCACTCCGCATGAGCAGCGATATCATCCCCGCCGCGTTATCCGGATTTATCATCAAAGCAGGCTTTTCTAAAAAAGGGCGGCTATATACCCGCGAGCATCACGATATCATGCAGTGCATTCTGTTTGAACGGCCGTCAAGTCTCATATACCCGACTTATTTCATTATGCCACTCTACATACCCTGCAGCACGCGATATCTTACCTATGGTCGGCGTATCTCCGAGATCACCAACGGCCGAAACTCCAAACAGATAGACGTCGACCGTTTGATCAGCGCTCTGCAGAAAGAGGTGCTTCCTTTCTTTGAACGGATCGCTACGCCGCAGCTTCTCATGGAGTATCTGCTGACCGCTCGGGACGTACAGCGCTATTTCTTCTGTCCGCCAGTGAGGATCGCCATGCTGAAAGCATACACCGCACTGTATCTTCACGATCGCAGTCTTTTTTCCCGCATGGCGGCAGAAACCGGGCAGTTGATTCCGGCAGACCGTTGCTCTTCCGAGGCAGTTGCGCGCCGGATGCACGCGGAGCTGGAAGTACTGAAGGCGCAGGCCAGATTGTCGGATGCCGAACTTGCCGCTTTCTTTGCGTCGATCATAGAAACCACCCGGCGCGTTGTACGCACCGGGCACTGAGCCACGCCGCAGCCCGGCAGTACATCTCTATGATAGAAGGAGTCCATCATGTCCCGTCAGATATCGTTCTTCCACGCAGAGCCGGATGCCGTCCGATTCCTTCAGGAAATCGACCGACGGGGCGGCACATTCTGGATCGGAAATGCCGCCGTTCCGCCGCTTTCCATGATAGAAGCTGTGCAGGACAAAATGTCCACGCACTTGTGCAAGTTCCGTATCGTCCCGGCCGGGCTTGCAGCCGCATGCAGCGCTTCCATGCCGGAGGCAGCAATAATTGAATTCTGCAATTGCCGCAGGGGGAATGCCATGTCGCGGACATACGAGGTCGGCCGCCTGTACCTTGTTCCCGCCTGCAGCGGCGCATATGTTCCGGAGAGTGCGGCACTATACGAGGCGCTCCGCAGATATCTCAAGGCGGCCTATCACTATGAGCCAAAAGCGGGAGCCTACTTTTCTCCCGCCTTTTGGGAAAAACTCCGTACCAATTATTATCATGCTGCCCGCGCAGGAAGGCCCGTCTTTCTCGGGTGCGTCGGAGACCCGGTAGAAGTCAAACGGGGCAATAGGCCATGAAGAAAAAGAAAAGAAGATCGATTTCCCTTTCCGCCCGTGCTGCGATCGCATTTTCGATGCTGTGCCTGCTTTCCTTGATCGCGTGGCGTGATGTTGCGATCTATATTGGCGTAAAATGCGGGAACACAACAATAATAACAGAAGAATGCATCAAAATTCAGGAAAGTGCAGTAGCAGACATCTATGGAAATCGGTCCTATAGGCCGCTGTATGAGCTGAAATTGAGAAACGGCACATCAGTCGCCATATATCAAGAAGAAACAACGAAATTTTTCTCGTCCGCAGAGGAACTGGAGCAATGCTTCGTGACTGGCCAGTCGATCACATTCACCTACGTCCGAAAACCAGCATTCAGAGATAACGTGTTCGCTCTAATTTCTGCGGTCTGCGGGGAAGAAGAGCTTTATCCGATTTCCGTCGGTATTGCGCCGTTTTGGCAGCGAACAAGGACGTTCATCATTGTCGATTCCATCATTTTAGGCGTTGCCTCGCTATTCCTTATCGTCCCGCCGCTTCGCGCCGCCATACGGAAGCGAAAAAGCAGGCTCAAAAAGGAACAGCGAAAGCAGGCACGAAGAGAGAAGCTGCGTTCCGGGAATGGACAATAGGCCCTTTGCAGCGGCAGGCGCAGGTTTTTTGCAGTACAAATTCGGTGGCTTAGGCCATCAGATTTGTCATTGCAAGGCCCCAAAAGGGACGCGGTGATCTCGCAGCATCCGGTTGAATCGTGGGAAACTATCGACGAAATCGTAACTGCCTGCACGAGATTGCACCCCAAGGGCACTTCCTCGCGCTTCGCGCTCAGGGCGCCACGTCGCTTCGCTCCTCGCAATGACACATCAGGGTGGTGCTGTGGTGCAGCAGTGCCCTCTTCGTTTGAATGCCCCTGTACAGGGCGCTCGATGAGCGCCATTGGCAGACGCAATCGGCGCATACCATTCAGCGGAAACCTGTTCATATCGGCAGTGCCGGGCCCGGCTGTCCGCTCCCCTACAGCAGATAACCAAATCGGGAGCCGTTCCATCTCGGACGGCTCCCGATTTTATGACTTGTTTTTCATCGAAAAATACGATAGAATGGAGAAAACGACAAAAGGGAGATGCCGAACATGCAACACGACCCGCGCTGCGGCGCGATCCTCTGCGCGGCGGAAGAGGAGCTTGCGCCCTTCCTGCCCCATCTGGCGGAGGAGCAGCGCCTTTCACGCGCCATGCTCACGCTGCACATCGGCCGGATCTGCGGCCTGCAGATGGTGCTCGCCGCGACCGGCATGTGCAAGGTCAACGCGGCGCTGGCCGTGCAGACCGTGCTCGACACCATCTCGCCGGATTTCGTCCTCAACGCCGGGACGGCGGGCGGCATGTCCCCCGCGCTCGGCCTGTTTGAAACGGCCGTAACGACGGAATGCGCCTATCATGACGTGGCAGAGGCGATCCTGACGGAGTCGCACCCCCATCTGCCGTCCGTGTGGTTTGCCTCCGATCCCGACCTGCTCGCAGCCTGCAGGCGTGCCGCGGAAAGGGCCCCCGGCCGCGTCCACTTCGGCAGGACGGTGACGGGCGAGGCCTTCATCACGGACGAGGGCCGCGCAGAGATCAATGCGCGCTTTGCCCCGCTGACGGTCGACATGGAGACAGCCGCCATGGCGCATGTGTGTTATGTAAACCGTGTTCCCTTTGCGGCCATCCGCTCCGTGACGGACACGGCGGATCACAGCGGCATCGGGACGTTTGAGGAAAACTGCGCCCGCGCCTCAGCCGTTTCGGCCACGCTGGTGCTGGATGTCCTGCGGGAGCTGACCCGTTAATTCTCTTTAGGCTCCGGCTTTTCGTAATGCGGTGCATGCTCCTCCTTCTGCACCTGCAGCAGGAGCTCCTCGCGGGCAAGGATGCGGTTGAGCTTATCGTGCAGTGCTTCGATCATAATCTCCGTCTTCAGATTGACCTTATAGTCATTCTCCGCACGCGCGCGGTCCTTTTCCTCCTGCCGGTTCTGGCTCATCATAATAAGCGGAGCCTGAATGGCAGCCACGCAGGACAGCACCAGATTCAGCAGAATGAACGGATAGGGGTCGAATGCCTTTGCAGCCAGCAGGACATTGAGGATCATCCACGCCAGCAGTACGCCCGTGAACGAAAAAATGAATGCCCAGCTTCCGGCAAATTTTGCGATGCTGTCCGCCGCGCGCTGACCGAGCGAGGTCAGCTTGCCGGACTCCTTCTCCGGGTTCACAGAAATGCGGCTCGAGGCCAGCAGGTTCAGGATCTCCTCGTCCGTCATATCGTGGCGGACATCCGCAAGGATCTCGCTGATGAGTTTTTTGTTTTCTTTCATAAGAACTCCTTTCCAGAGCGCGGCGCTGCCAAACGGTGCGCTGCGGCTATCGTTATTCTGAAAAAAATATTTCGAATGTGAGGGTTTTGACCATGGCAGAACAGAGTATTCAGCTCACGAAGCTCGCCTCGTGCGCGGGCTGCGGCGCAAAGGTCGGTGCGGGCGTACTGGCGCAGCTTCTGGGCGGCCTGAAGGTCCACAGCGATCCCCGGCTGCTTGTCGGCTTTGACAAGAGCGACGATGCCTCCGTCTATCAGGTCACGGACGAGCTGGCACTTGTGCAGACCGTGGACTTCTTCCCGCCGATCGCGGACGACCCGTATCTCTTCGGGCAGATCGCCGCGACGAACGCACTTTCGGACGTCTACGCCATGGGCGGCGAGCCGAAGCTGGCGCTGAACCTGCTGTGCATCCCGGAATCCATGCCGAAGGAAGCCGTGCACCAGCTGCTGCGCGGCGGCTACGACAAGGCCTATGAGGCGGGCGTCATCATCACGGGCGGCCACAGCATCCTCGACCCGGAGCCGAAATACGGCCTTGCCGTCACGGGCTTCGTGCATCCGAAAAAGCTGCTGACCAACTCCGCCGCCCGCCCCGGCGACGTGCTGCTGCTGACGAAGCCCCTCGGCATCGGCGTGCTCACAACGGCCGCAAAGGCCGGGCTGGCCTCGCCGGAGGCCATGGCGCTGGCGCATCGCCTGATGACGACGCTGAACAAGGCCGCGCGCGACTGCATGGTGCGCTATGCCGTGCACGCCTGCACGGATGTGACGGGCTTCGGTCTGCTGGGCCACGCCTTTGAGATGGCGCAGGGCAGCGACACACATCTGACACTCTTCCCCGGCGAGATTGACCTGATCCCCGAGGCGCTCGAATTCGCGCGCGACGGCATCCTGCCCGCCGGAATGTACCGCAACCGGCACTATGCCGAGGCGGCCGTCGATCCCGGCAGTACGGAGCTTGCCGTGCAGGACATGCTCTATGATCCGCAGACATCCGGCGGCCTGCTCATCGCCGCTGCGCCGGAGGACGCCGATGCCCTGCTGCGCGAGCTGCGCGGGGCCGTGCCGAGCGCGCAGCGCATCGGCGTGGTCGAGGCCTACAACGGCGGCCCGAGGATCAGCCTGTGCTGATCGCCCGCAGGGCCGCAACGGCGGCGTCGACGTCCTGCTCGGTATTCGCAAAGCCGAGCGAGAAGCGGATGGTCCCCTGCGGGAACGTCCCGAGGGAACGGTGTGCCGCAGGAGCACAGTGCAGGCCGCAGCGCGTCAGGATGCCGAACTCCTGCTCCAGCCGGAACGCCGCCTCGGCATTGTCCCGGCCCGGCAGGTCCACGGAGATGACGCCCACGCGGCGGCCGGGCTCCCGCGTGCCGCACAGGCGGACGCCGGAAAGCGGCGCGATGCCGTCCAGAAAGCGCTCGCACAGCGCCAGCTCATGGCGGCGAAGGCGCTCGACGCCCTGCTGCTCCACAAAGGCCAGCGCGGCGCGCAGACCGTAGATGCCCGGCAGATTCGGCGTGCCGGATTCCAGCCGGTCCGGCAGATACGGCGGCAGCAGCTCACTGTCCGAGGCGCTGCCGGTCCCGCCCGCCACAAGCGGCGTGAGATTGGCGGCAAGCTCATCCGTCAGCAGCAGCGCGCCGATGCCGCTCGGGCCGAGCAGACCCTTGTGCCCCGGCACGGCCAGCGCCGAAAGGCGGAGCGCCGCAAAGTCGATGGGATAGTGTCCTGCCGTCTGCGCGCCGTCCAGCAGGAAAAAGCATCCGTGCCGCGCGCAGGCCGCCCCGACGGCGGCCGCATCCTGCACACTGCCGCAGACGTTGGACGCATGCGCCAGCACAACAAGGCGCGTGTTGGGCCGGAACAGGCCCTCGAGCGCGCCATGCTGCAGAAAGCCCTCGCTGTCGCAGGGAATGCGGTCAAATTCCACGCCCCCGAGCTGCTGCAGCGGCCGCATGACGGCGTTGTGCTCCATCCCGCTGACGATGCAGTGGTCGCCGGGGCGCAGAAGGCCCTTGATGACGAGATTCAGGCCGAACGTCGCGCCCGGTGTCAGGACGACATGGGTCGCAGGCTCCGGAAAATGAAACAGCCGCGCGAGCACCTCGCGCAGAGCCAGCGTTTCCAGCCCGGCCTCCTGTGCGCGGCCGTAGACGGAGCGATTGATCGTCGCGCCGACGCAGTCGAGATACTGCTTCATGCTGTCGCTGACCCCGGCCGGCTTCGGGAACGACGTCGCAGCGTTGTCGAGATAGATGCTCTGCAAAACAGGACCCCTCTTTTCTGTTCAAATTCAGGGCAATGTGGTGTTGTCCTAGTATATCATATCCGGCGCGGTTTGTCACGCTCGTTTGGGAGGCAGGATCATGCTCGAGATCAACCTGAAGCAGCTGGAATCCTTTGTGGCCACCGTGGAGCATTCCGGCTTCACGGCGGCGGCCGCTGCGCTGTATCTGACGCAGTCGACCGTCAGCGCCCACGTCAGCGCGCTGGAGCAGACGCTCGGCGTGCCGCTGCTCGTGCGCGGCGCGCGCAGGCCCGTCACGCTGACCCCGGAGGGGCAGAATGTCTATGTGCAGGCACGCGAGATCCTGAACCGCTGCGAGCGCCTGCAGGCCCTCGGCCAGGCCGAACAGCCGCCGCTGCGGCTCGGAGCCTCCACCGCACCGGGGCAGGGCCTGCTGCCGGAGCTGCTGACGGGCTTCCTGCAGCGCTGCCCGGACAGCCGCTATGTCCTGCTGCGCGGCGACAGCGCGCGCATCCACAGCCTGATGCTCGAATCACGCGTCCACCTCGGCTTTGTCGGCGCAGCCATGGATCCGCGGCGCTTTGTCTATCATCCGATCGCGAACGACCGACTCGTGCTCATCGCCCCGAACCGCGAGCCCTATCCCACGCTCCGGCGGCAGGGGGTCTCCGGCCTGACGCTTCTGACACAGCAGCCGCTCATCCGGCGCGAGCCGGCCTCCGGCACGCGGCAGTCGCTCGAGGACTACCTGCGCCGCAGCGGCATCGCCGCCGACTGCCTGCACTCCGTGGCGGAGATCGACACGCCGGAGGACGTGAAGGCCGCCGTGCAGCGCGGACTGGGCGTTGCGGTCATTTCGGCGCTCGCCGTGCAGGAGGAGCTGGCTGCGGGGAAGCTGCTGTCGTTCGATCTGGACCGCAGCGGCGTGTTCCGCCGCATCTATCTGGCTTGGCCGGCCGGCTGCCCCCTCACGGCCGCCGAGCGCCGCTTTGCGGACTATGTGCTCTCCCACGCCGAATCAGAGTAATACGGGATGATATTTGTAGGGGCGAGGCATGCCTCGCCCGGCGCTGCACGGGCGATTCGTACCAACCGCCGCTAAAATGGCAAGCACCCCCGAATTGTCATTGCGAGGGCGCTTTGCGCCCGTGGCAATCTCGGGAAGGCACTTACAGGGCGTACAGGGCATCGATAAAACGCACAAACCGATTGCGTCTGTAGCGGCGCTCAGTGAGCGCCTTTAGCAGCCGCAGGTATTGCAGCAGCGATTCGGCGGCTCAAGGCCCCCAGATTTGTCATTGCGAGGAGGCCGGAGGCCGACGTGGCAATCTCGCAGTACTATGTCGGATAACAAGCAGGCCTCGGCGAATTCGCGGGCTGTTGCAGGAGATTCCCACGTCGCTTCGCTCCTCGGAATGACAAACTTGGGGGCCTTGCGCCAATGAATTTGTGCCTCAAATAATGCCAGCCTGCATGGCGCTCACTGAGCGCCGCTACAGACGCAATCGGCGCGTGCCATTTTAACGGCAGCCGGTACGAAACGGCACTGCCTTCCCGAGATTGCCACGGGCGCAAAGCGCCCTCGCAATGACAAACCTTTGGCCATTTCCATTTTAACGCCGGCCTGTGCTGATCGGCAGCCTTGCGCCGTGCCCGGCTGTCCGCTCCCCTACAATGCGTAACTGGCAGCCCGACAAAACTTTCCACTTTTCATTTTCAATTTTCTGTTTGCCGCATCCTCCCAACCTTATTTTCATCAGGATATCATCGTTTCTATCGATGATATCCTCGTTTCACTCAAAATAACGATTGGATTTTTCCGGTTTTTCCCCGTATAATAGTGTTATTCTTCTAAAAAAATAACGAGAGGGGTACCACAATGAAGAAAAAGATCAGTTGGTGGGTCATTGTGACCGGGGCGATCGTCGGTCTGTCCGCTGTCCTGCTGACGCATTTCGGAAACCCGGCCAACATGGGCTTCTGCATCGCGTGCTTCCTGCGCGATATCGCCGGCTCGCTCGGCCTCCACAGCGCCGGAAAGGTGCAGTATGTCCGCCCGGAGATCATCGGCCTCGTGCTCGGCGCGTTCGTCATGTCCGTCTGTACGAAGGAATTCCGCGCAAAGTCCGGCTCCGCGCCCGCGCTCCGCTTTGTCCTCGGCGCGTTCGTCATGATCGGCGCACTGGCCTTCCTCGGCTGCCCGCTGCGCATGGTGCTCCGTCTGGCCGGCGGCGATGCCAACGCTCTGGTCGGTCTGGTCGGCTTCGGCGCCGGTATCTTTGCCGGTACGCTGTTCCTGAAGAAGGGCTTCTCGCTCAAGCGCTCCTATGACTCCGTCCCGCTCGAGGGCGTCGTCCTCCCCGTCAGCATGACGGTCATCCTGCTGCTGTTTCTGACGGTCCCCGTCATCTTCAAGCTCAGCGAGGCAGGCCCCGGCTCGAAGCACGCGCCCATCTGGCTGGCTCTGGCCCTGTCCATGGTCATCGGCGCGCTGGCGCAGCGCTCCCGTCTGTGCATGGCAGGCGGCATCCGTGACGCCGTCATGTTCGGCGATTTTAAGCTGCTGTCCGGCTTTGTAGCTATCTTCCTCGTTGCCCTCATCGGCAATCTGGTGACGAAGCAGTTCCATTGGGGCTTCCAGCTCCAGCCCATCGCCCACAGCAGCCATGTGTGGAACTTCCTCGGCATGACGCTCGTCGGCTGGGGCTCCGTGCTGCTCGGCGGCTGCCCGCTGCGTCAGCTCATTCTGGCCGGCAGCGGCAACGGCGACTCCACCGTCACCGTGTTCGGCATGCTCGCCGGTGCGGCAGCTGCCCACAACTTTGGTCTGGCCGGTACGGCCGACTCTACGAACGCCGCCGGTGAGTTCGTCCGCGGCGGCCTGTCGAACACCGGCAAGATCGCCGTTGTCTCCGGCATCGTGGTCTGTCTGGCAGTTTCCGTGCTCAACCTTCCGAAATTTGCCAAAAAACAGGAGGCGAAATAACATGGTCGATGCAAGAGGTCTGCTCTGCCCCATGCCCGTCGTGATGGTCCAGAAGGCCGTGAAGGACGGCCATCCCGCCGAGATCGAGGTCCTGCTGGACGACGCCTGCGCCGTGGAGAACGTCACGCGCTATGCCAACCGTCAGGGCTACACCGTCACCTCCGTGCCGGAGGGCTCCGACACCCGTCTGACGCTGAAGAAATGACCGCGTACATCGCGACATTCCACACACATCTGTCCGCCCTGCTGACCTGCCGGGCACTGACCGCGGCGGGCGTGGCTGCGCAGATGATGCCTGTTCCCCGGCGGCTGAGCGCCGCCTGCGGCACCTGCGTGCGCTATACGGCCGATTCCCCCATGCTCTCATGCATGGACACGGATTATGAGGCCGTGTATGAGACGGCGGATAACACCACCCCGCGTCTGCTGTGTGAAAATCGATAACGATAAAAACACTCCCGGAGCCGAACAGCTCCGGGAGTCCTTTTATGTAGGGGAGCGGACAGCCGTGCCCGGCGGTACAGTAACGATCGGTACGCGCTGTCGATAAAATGGAACCGTCCCCCCGACGGGGCCTGTAGCGGCGGTCAGCGACCGCCTTGTACGGGGCCATTCAACTGCGTAAGAGCGCTGGTGCACCTTGGCACTACTTGACGTGTCATTGCGAGGCCCTGAAGGGGCCGTGGCAATTTCGTGCAGGCAGCTGCGTTTTCGCCGAAAATTCCCTGTTATCCGCTCGGATTCTGCGAGATTGCCACGTCGCTTCGCTCCTCGCAATGACAAGCCTGAGGGCTTCACGCCATAGAATCAATACAGCGCATCTTGCCGGTCTGCAAGGCGCTCACTGAGCGCCGCTACAGACACAATCGGTTTTTACGGTTTTATCGACGCCCTGTACGAACTGCCAGTGCCTTCCCAAGATTGCCACGTCGGCCTACGGCCTCCTCGCAATGACAAGCCCGAGGCATTGTACGGCGCGGTGGAAAGCCTTATTCCAGATTCAGATGGCGGCGCAGGATACGCTCCGTGACGAAGAAATACACAATGCCGAGAACGGCCAGCAGGGCCGTCACCACGCCGATAAACAGGTTGAACATGCCTGGCGCGCTCATGCCGGCATAGAGCTGAACAAGGAAGCGGCAGAACGGCTCAAAGTTGCTCAGCACGATGATGGACGTGACTGCAACCGTCTCGAGCACGACGTTGATGGCATAGTAGAACAGCACGGCGAACAGGATGCGCTTGCGGCGGAACAGGTGGCCGATGGAGCAGGACAGATAGATCTGCAGCACGGACACCGCGACCTGCACCATGACCAGCAGGACGAGCAGGGCGATGCCCCAGCCGTTGATTATCCCGCCGAAGCTCTGCTCCAGCGAGGTGCGGATGGAAGGCAGCAAGCCACGGATACCGCCGAACAGGATGCCGACGGAAACGAAGCTGACCAGGCCCGTCACGATCAGCGTCAGGAAGGCCGTGAGGAGCTTCGACAGCACAAGCTGCCACGGCCGCACCGGCAGCGTGAACATCAGGTAGCCTTCATCACGCAGCAGGCCGGAATAGAAGCGGATGACGGAGATGACGAGCGCAAACACGCAGGCGGCAATGACCGCGAGCACGAACAGCACTGTCGTCAGATTCACAAAAATGGCAGAGATCTTGACCGGCAGCTCCGCCATGAGGGCAACGCGCTCGAGCAGGCCGAAGGCCAGAATGGCGGGCCAGATGAACAGGAAAATTTTCAGATTTGCGCGGAGATCGTATTTTAACAGCTTGCTCAGCACGGCCATTCACCTCCCATCGGGATCGTGCGGAAGACTTCGCGGAAGACCTCGTCGACGGACTTGCCCTCGGCGCCGCGGATGTTATCGGTCGAATCGTGGCGGACGACGCGGCCCTCCTTCAGGAAGATCACCTCGTCAAGCACCGGCTCGATGTCCGCGATCAGGTGCGTCGAGATCAGGACGGTGCTCTCGGGCGAATAATTCGTCAGGATCGTCTGCAGGATGAAGTCGCGCGCGGCAGGATCGACGCCCGCGATCGGCTCGTCGAGCAGGTAGAGCTTTGCGGCGCGGCTCATGACGAGCAGCAGCTGGAGCTTCTCCTTCGTACCCTTCGACATGGTCTTCACGCGCGTATCCAGCCCGATGCCCAGCGCACGGCACATGGCCTCGGCGCGCTCGCGGCGGAAATCGGGATAGAAATCCGCAAAGAAATTGACCATATCCTTCGTTTTCATCCAACCGGCATAGTACATTCGGTCGGGCAGGTAGCTCACGAGCGCCTTCGTCTCCGGGCCGATCGGCTTGCCGTCGATCGCGACGGAGCCCTCCGTCTGGCGCAGCAGGCCCGTCAGGATCTTGATGAGCGTCGTTTTGCCGGAGCCATTCGGCCCGAGCAGGCCGATGATCTTGCCCGGCGCAAGCTGCAGGTCGACGTGATCGAGTGCGGGCTTTGCCCCGTAGCTCTTCGTCAGGCCGCTGCAGCAGACCAGCATGTCATTCATTTTCATTCCCTCCAAACAATGTTGCAATTTCCTCCTGCGTGTAGCCGAGCTGCCGCATCCGCGCGCAGAACGCATCGATCTCGGCCTGCGCCAGCGAGCGGCGCGTCTCGCGGATGCACGCCTCATCCTGTGTGACATAGCGCCCGGTGTTCCGCTGGGCGCTGACGAGCCCGCTCTCCTCCAGCGCCGCAAGCGCGCGCTGCATGGTGTTCGGATTGACACCGGCCTCTGCGGCCAGCTCCCGCACCGACGGCAGCTTCACGCCTGCCGGATACTGTCCGGAGACGATGCGGAACTTCAGCACATCCACGAGCTGCAGCCAGATCTGCCGCTCCGGATTCAGTTTCCATGCCATTGGCTCACCTCCAATGTGTTATTGTACTAATATACTAATACACTAGTACGGCTTTGTCAAGAGGGTTTTTCAAAAATATTCCTGCCTTCCTTTCTGTCCGTCCCTCACGGACACCGCACCGCAGCAGGCAGAATTTTGATTTGGGTATGGGCAAGCGGGCGTTTCTGTGATATGATGGAGGCAGGACCCCAAGATACAACAAAATACGGGCCATCTCCGCACCAAATCGAGGGGATGGCCCCAAATGGAGGATGCAGCCTATGAGAAGTGCAAGCAGATGGATCTACGTCGCAGTCGGGTGCGTGGTACTTCTGTTCTCGGGCCTGGTGTACGCGTGGAGCGTACTGTCCGGGCCGATCGCCGCAGAGTTCCCCCACTGGAGCACCGCACAGCTTTCCCTGACCTTTACGATCGTGATGAGCTTTTTCTGCCTTGGCGGCCTGACCTGCGGCGCGCTTTCCGCGCGCATTTCCCCGCGAATTTTCCTCTGGATATCCGCCCTGCTGTTTCTGGCGGGCTTCCTGCTGACGGCGAGTATGCGGTCGCTGCCTATGCTGTATGTCGGCTTCGGCGTGGTCTGCGGGCTGGCCTCCGGCTTCTCGTATAACGCCGTGCTCGGGACAGTCGGCGCATGGTTCCCCGACAAGCAGGGCCTCGTCTCCGGTATCCTGCTCATGGGCTTCGGCCTGAGCAGCTTCCTCATCGGCAAGCTCTATCAGCGCTTCACGCCGACGGCCATCGGCAGCTGGCGGCGCAGCTTTGTCGTGCTTGGTATTATCACGGCCGTGCTCGTGGCGGCCTGCGGCTTCCTGCTCCGGCGGCCCGGCCCGGACTTCACGCCGCCGCCCGCCGCGAAAAAGAAGCGCTATGCAAACCCCGTGGCAGAAGAGCTCGGCACGGCAGCCATGCTGCGGCGGCCCGCGTTCTGGCTGTACTATCTCTGGGCGGTACTCCTGAGCGCGGCAGGGCTGGCCCTCGTGTCGCAGTCCACCTCCATCGCGCGGGAGATCGGCAGAACGGTCTCGCCGGGCGGTATCACCACGGCCGTCGGCATGATCTCGCTGGCGAACGCGGCAGGGCGCGTTGTGCTGGGCGGGCTGTTTGACCGACTGGGGCGCAGCCGGACCATGCAGCTCGTGGGCGGCATTTTCCTGCTCACCGGCCTTGTGCTCATCGGTGCGCTGAAGCTCGGCAGCTTCCCGCTGCTCATCGCCGGCTTCCTGCTGGGCGGCATGGCCTACGGCGGCGTCACGCCCGCCAACGCAGCCTTTGTCAGCTCGTATTACGGTATGCGGCACTACGCCGTGAATCTCTCCGTCGTGGTGACGAACCTGCTGTTCGCCTCGTTCGGCAGCACGATCGCGGGCGCGCTGTATGACGCGACCGGCTCTTACCTCAGCACGGACGCCATGATCCTCGTTCTCGCTGTCCTGAGCGCCGCCGTGTCGTTCGGCATCGACCTGTGCGACCGGAGGATGCTGAAACGGCGATAACGGTACGCCATTGCAGGAGCAGGGCACGCCCTGCCAGTCCGCGAAGCGGCAAAAGCAGTGCCAATTCGGCGCTGTGCACCGTTCCCACAGCCGCACCACCCTGATGTGTCATTGCAAGGAGCGAAGCAACGTGGCGCCCTGAGCGCGAAGCGCGAGGAAGTGCCCTTGGGGTGCAATCTCGGGGAGGCAGTTGCGATTTCGCTGGAGTCTTCCTGTGTGATCCGACCGGGTACTGCGAGATTACACGGCCCCTTTGCGGCCGTGCAACGACAAATTTGGGGACATTGCACGGTCGGCGATACTTCCCAGATAATTGCAACTGCCATAGGCGCTCAGGGAACGCCGCTACAGATGCAATTGGTTGGTACGTTTTTATCGGCAGCCGATGCAAATCGTAAGTGCTGCGCCGGGCCCGGCTGTCCGCTCCCCTACAATGGCCCACATAAAAACCACCGGCTGCCGAAAAAGCAGCCGGTATATAGGCAGCACCGCACAATTCAGCGAGAGCATTCGGCGAGAGATTTTTTGTCGGGCCAAGGTTTGAAAAGCGCAGGAATACTTTGTGTATTTCAAGTTTTTCAAACCGATGGAGCGGCGAAAAATATCCGGCGAAGGCCGAAGCTGCAATTGTGCGGTGTTGCCTTATAAATTCTCATCTTCGACAAATTGATAGAACGCCGCCTCCTGCGCGGTATCCTCCGGGCGGACCGTGCCGACCGGGGCGGCATAGACGATAAACTCCTCCTCGCCGTCCAGCCCGAACAGCTCGCAGCACAGCTCATGGCGGAAGGCGCGCAGGCCGCAGGTGCCGAGGCCCTGCGACGCGCAGGCAAGATAGAGATTTTCGCCCACATGCCCGGCATCGACGAGCAGCGGCGCATAGGCATAGGGACCGTAGCGCCACTCCGCGCGATAAGGCACAACGGACCAGTAGAAGATCACGCTGGCCTTTGCCGCCCAGCTCTGGCCGCAGAGCGTGTCGGAAACGACGTCCTCGAGCCGCTCGACGGGGTGCAGAAACTCGAGCGCATGCTCCAGCGGCAGGTAGTGATACGCGCCGGGGCGCAGGCCCTCGACATGGCGGAGGAGGAGATAGGTCTCAAAGGCATGGCGTGCACCGCCGCTCGGGACGGTGCGCAGCGTGGCATAGGCCCGGCCGCGCATGGCGCGCACGCCCTGCGTGGCCCAGAGCAGGAACGAAAGCTGCAGCAGACTGAGCTCCCCCTCCGTATAAATTCTGGCGCTGCGCCGCCGCGTCAGCAGGTCATACAGGCCGCCGCCCTCCGGCAGCGCGGAAAAATCTCGCGGCAGCACCGTCCGTTCGCCGCCCATCGGGGCCTTGCACAGCGGAGGCTGCGGCAGCTTTTTCTCCTGATCGGAGACAAATTCCGTGGTATCGTCGTCGCGATAGCCCATGAGGAAGCGTCTTCCCTGTTCGGTGCGTTCGTCCATGGTCAGTCTCTCCTCCGGTTCCCGCCCGCCACGATGAGCAGCAGGCGCAGGAACTGCATAATGGTCACGCTCAGCGCGGCCACATAGGTCAGGGCCGCAGCTCTGAGCACACGCTTTGCCGCGACCTGCTCCTCCGGCAGCAGCAGGGCGCTCTCCTCGATGGCGCGCAGGGCGCGGTGGCTGGCGTTGAACTCCGTCGGCAGGGTGACGAGCTGGAACACGACGCAGAGGCCATAGCAGGCCACGCCCGCCAGCGCCACATAGTAAAACACCTGTCCGAGGCCGCTGAGCGCAAGGCCGAGCACAATGAGCGGCATGGAGAGCCGCGAGCCGATGTTCGTCACGGGGACGATGGCCGCGCGGATATAGATCGGCGCATAGTGCCGCGCATACTGCACGGCATGGCCAGCCTCATGCGCCGCCACGCCGACTGCGGCGGGCGTTGCCACATTGTATACGGAGTCCGACAGGCGGATGACGTGGTCCTTCGGGTCAAAATGATCCGTCAGATCGCCTGACACATGCTCCACGCGCACATCGGTCACGCCATGCGCCCGCAGCACCGCCATGGCGGCCTCTGCGCCGGTCATGCCGCGCGCATTGCGCACCTGACTGTAGCGGCGGAACGTGCTCTTGACATGGGCGCTGGCCCAGAGCGACAGGATCACCGCCGGGAGCACCAGAACGATATAGTACCAGTCTACATAGAAAAACGGCATTGCGCCTCACCTCGCATGGAAATTATACTGATATTCAATTAAAACCTTTCATTCATAGAATGGAAGGTTTTAATATGAAGATCATTATGAGACGAGATTTCGTGATTTTTCCAAAATCGCGAAATTGGTTACGCCAAAGGCGGAACCTTTCTGATGAAAGATTTGAATCAGAAAACAGTATTACAGCGGCTGCGGCTCCATGGCGTTGTGGAGCTGATCCGTGATCGCGCCGCGGAAAATGCGGTCCGCATGGGTATGGACGGTGTTGAGCGCTCCGGCGGAGTGCTTCAGCTCGATCTTGCCGTTCATGAAGACGTCGTTGTCCAGAATAAAGCGGACCTCCTTGTCCTCGACATTGCCGCGCTTGACCATACCGGGGCCGCAGTGCAGCTTCAGGCGGCAGCCGCCCGCCAGCGCCATCTCCACATCCTGCGTGACGCGCTGGACGCTCTGCTCCTGCACGTCGTCCTCCGCCATCAGGCCAAGATAGGCGGGCTGGATAAGGTCGCGGAACGGCACGCCCTCCAGACCGAGGGCGCGGCGGGAAAAGCCGTTGATGTAGCGCAGGCCGATGCGCTCAAAATACGCCGGGTGATAGATGGCGACGAACTGTGCCAGCACCTCGTCGAGCTTCCGGGCAAAATCCTCCCACGTCGTATAGACCGGCGTGGCCAGCGCAAGGAAGGTGTTTGTCAGGTTGACCTTCCAGTCGCCTGCGGCCGTCAGGAACTGATAGTTCACGACCGTCGGCTGCTCCTCGAGCTTCATGGCGCCCGGCTGGCCGATCACCTTGGGCGGGAGCTTTTCCAGATTGCGCGCATAGCGCGGGAACTCGGCGCGGATGGCCTCCTGAAATTCGGCAGGCTCCTTCGCGCTGATGGAAAGGATCGTCGGAAAACGGAGCTGACAGATCACCTCGATCAGCTGGCGCTTGCCATAGAGAACACGCTCCGATGCAGAAAACATAGTCAGGACTCCTTTTGGTATTGGGCGTACCGCACGGCCTGTCTTCGGCCTTCGGCGGATCTTTTCCGCCGATCCATCGCTTCGAAAAGTGGGACATACACAAAGTATGCCCGCACTTTCCAAAGCTCGACTCGACGAAAAATCTCTCGCCGAAGGTACTCGACAAACCGCGCGGTACTGCCCTTAATTTATCTCATTTTGTATACTTCAAGCTTTTCAGATCACCAAAGCCCGAAGATACATTTGTGCAGTGTTGTCATTATTATACCACGGTGATTCGCGGGTTTGCAAGGTCATTCACAAAAGTGTTATACTAGAATCTGATAAAAAGCTTTAAAAGCTTTTTATAGCGCCGAGGGCGCGTCAGATTCTGCATGAGACGGCGCAGCGTGCGTCAGCACGATGCGAGTGTGCGCAGCACACGGGATTCCTGATGAAATGTTTTAATCAGGAATCAGTATTACATGTCCGCCTCGAGCAGACGGTCCAGGATCGCGCGGTGGGTATAGAACGACGTTTCATACGTCAGGTAGCGCATGGAGTTCCGGTCCCACAGGAACTGCAGCTGGGCCGGGAATTCGTCGTCCGCCTCCCAGAAGCGCAGCAGCACCGGGAAGAACGGCAGCACCGGCAGCACGGCGGAAAAATCGCCGGGGCCGTCCGTTGGTGTGCCGCCGAGCCGTGCCACGGCCTGCCGCAGCCGGTCGATCCGGCCGGAGAAATGCTGCGCGGCAGGCGGCGTGACGGAAGCCTTCAGCTGCCCCTGCAGCGTTCCGGCCTGCACGGCGTTGAAGCTGTCGTGCGAACACCACTGCCCGGCCAGAACGGGGAACCCGTTCGGATTGCTCAGCAGGTCATAGGCCGTCATGGCCGCGCCGAAGGGCGCAGGCATCCAGACGCCGCCATGCAGCCGCTCGGCCGCGCCGTCCGCGCGGGAAAGGCGCAGCGGCTCATGCAGAAGCTCCAGATAGAGATAGGTCTCATCGCGCCGCAGGGCGAATCGAGCCGCGATGGCATCGAGGTCCTGCGCGGCGAAGCTGTGCCCCGCCGCCTGCGCCTGCAGATCATAGTTGGAAGGTCTCATATCGGTTCCGTCCTTTCCGCTTGTCAAAAAGTCCCGCCGCGGCTGGCGATCAAACGCGAAAGGACACCCTGACGGTTTCCTTTCACACGTCTCTTCCCCCTGAAGCTTTTGGCTTGGTTGGTTTTTTGACAGTCTGCTTTTTCTTTCGGGTCTTCAGATAGCGCTCCGCCTGCCGGAGCTGGGCGGCCGTCGGCTTGCCGAACGCCTCCCCGCGCTCCGCTCTGCGCGGCTCCTTTGCGGCGGGCTGCGCCTTGCGCGGCTTTGCCGCAGGTTTCTTTTCTGCGGGCCTCTCCCGCTTCTGCGCGGGGCGCTTTTGTGCGGGCTGCTTCTGCGCCGGGTGCGGCGCCTTTTCTGCCTCGCCGCGGCGCGGCCGGATGAGGCACTTCGGGCCATAGCCGATCAGGTCCGTGCGCCCGGCCTTGACAAGGGCCTCGTGGATGAGGGCATAGTTCTTCGGATCGCGGTACTGGATGAGCGCGCGCTGCATTTCTTTTTCGTGCGGGTCGGTCGGCACATAGACCGGCTCCATCGTCCGGGGATCGAGGCCCGTATAGTACATGACGGTCGAGAGCGTCGAGGGCGTGGGATAAAAATCCTGCACCTGCTCCGGCATATAGCCGAGGTCGCGGACATATTCCGCCAGCTCCACGGCCTCGCGCAGGCCACAGCCGGGGTGGGAGCTCATAAGATAGGGCACGAGATACTGCTTTTTGCCGAGCTTTTCGTTCAGCGCGGCATATTTGCGGCAGAATTTTTCATAGACCGCGTGGCGCGGCTTTCCCATATAGCGCAGGACCTGATCCGAAACATGCTCCGGCGCGACCTTAAGCTGGCCGGAGACGTGGTACTCCACCAGTTCGCGCAGGAAGGTCGGATCCTCGTCGGCCAGCAGATAGTCAAAGCGGATGCCGCTGCGGATGAAGACCTTCTTCACACCGGGGATGGCGCGCAGCTCGCGCAGCAGGTTTACATAATCTGTATGGTCCGCCCGCAGATTGCGGCACGGCGTCGGAAACAGGCACTGCCGGTTCTGGCAGGCCCCGTGTGTCAGCTGTTTTTCGCAGGCGGGCTGGCGGAAATTGGCCGTCGGGCCGCCGACGTCATGGATGTAGCCCTTGAAGTCGGGATGCTGCGTCATGCGCGCCGCCTCGGCCAGCAGAGAGTCATGGCTGCGCGTCTGGACGATGCGGCCCTGATGAAACGTCAGCGCGCAGAACGAGCAGCCGCCAAAGCAGCCGCGGTTCGAGACGAGGCTGAACTGCACCTCGGCGATGGCGGGCACGCCGCCCGCCTTGCGGTAGGACGGGTGATAGGTGTCCTGATACGGCAGAGCGTAGACGTCGTCCATCTCCTGCGTGGAAAGCGGCGGCTGCGGCGGGTTCTGCACCACGAACTCGCGGCCGTACGGCTCGATGAGGCACCTGGCGGAAAACGGATCGGTGTTGCGGTACTGAACGGCGAAGCTCTCGGCGTAGCGGCGGCGGTCGGCGCGCAGCTCGTCATAGGACGGCAGCGTGATGGCGTCCACCACGCCGGAGCAGTCGCGCGTGCGGTAGACCGTGCCGTTCACGAAGGTGATATCGTGGATGTCCAGCCCGCTGTTCATGGCGTCCGCGACCTCGACGATAGCGCGCTCGCCCATGCCGTAGAGCAGGAGGTCGGCCTGCGAATCGAGCAGGATGGAGCGCTTCAGGCTGTCAGACCAGTAGTCATAGTGTGCCAGGCGGCGCAGGCTGGCCTCGATGCCGCCGATGAGGATCGGGATCTTCGGAAAGCTGCGGCGGATGAGGTTGCAGTAGACGACCGTCGCATAGTCCGGCCGCTTGCCCGTCACGCCGCCGGGCGTATAGGCATCCGTGCGGCGGCGGTGGCGGCCGACGGAATAGTGATTGACCATGGAGTCCATATTGCCGCCCGTCACAAGGAAGCCGAGGCGCGGCTCGCCGAATTCCAGCACGGACGACGAATCGCGCCAATCCGGCTGCGGCAGCATGGCCACACGGTAGCCCGCACGCTCGAGCATGCGGCTGATGATGGCATGTCCGAACGACGGGTGATCGACATAGGCGTCGCCGAGGACATAGACAAAGTCCGGCCGCTCCCAGCCGAGGGCGCGCATCTCGCGCGCGTTGATCGGAAGAAAGCCCGCCATTATTTCGCCCCCGTGGAGCCGAAGCCGCCCTCGCCGCGCGCAGTGTCCGTCAGCGTCTCCGTCTCAAAGAACTGCGCCGTGAGATAGGGTGTGAGGATGAACTGGGCAATGCGCTCGCCCGGCTCGATGGTCTGCGGCTGTGCGCCGTGGTTGCGCATGGGGACGAAGAATTCCCCGCGATAGTCGGAGTCGACAACGCCGACCTTGTTGGCCGGGGCCAGATCGCGGCGACTGGCAAGCCCGCTGCGGGCAAACACCAGGCCAACATAGCCCTCCGGGATCTCCATGGCGATGCCGATTGGGATCAGGCGCGTCTCGCCGGGCGCAAGCACAGCAGGTGCGTCCAGGCAGGCGCGCAGATCAGCCCCGGCCGAGCTGGCCGTGCCGTAGGTGGGGAGCGCCGCGCCCTCGCGCAGAATTTTAACGGGTACCTTTTGCATCATAATGCCCTCCGCGTTGATAGCCGTCGTCCCACAGGACGATCCGGCCGGATGCCAGCGTCGCCGGAATGTCGATGAGCCGCTGGTTGGACGAGCCGCGGAACCGCAGAGCAAGGTCCTTTTTCTCCAGCACGAACGGGCCGTCCACCAGCACGTCGATGCAGCCGAGCATCTGCCGCACAAGAGCCGCGTCGCCGACCCGGCCGGACAGCAGGTCCCGGTCGAGCAGGAAGCCCGTAAAGGCCCACACATTTTTGCCGGGGCAGCGCGCCCGCAGCTGCCGCAGCAGTTCCGCCACGGCGGGCTGGTTGGCAGGCTCGAACGGCTCGCCGCCAAGCAGGGTCAGCCCGGCCACATAGGCAGGCTCCAGGGAATGCAGGATCGTGTCGATGACGTCCTGCGTAAACGGCTCGCCATAGGAAAAATCCCATGTTTCGGGCTGGAAGCAGCCCTTGCAGTGGTGCGTGCAGCCCGAGACGAACAGACTTGTCCGCACGCCGGGGCCGTTTGCGATATCACAGGTCTTGATAGCTGCATAATTCATGCTTGTTTCCTCCCCAGTCGTGCGAACCACCGGAACGTCAGCGGCCAGACCGTCGCCGCCAGCAGCACCACGAAGAAATAGCGGATGGCATGTGTGCCGATCCAGGTAAAGCCCACGGCGGCGAACAGGAGCTTCAGGCCCTGCTTGACAGCCAGCAGCAGCGCTGCTCCGCCGAGCACCTTGAGCACCTGCGCCCACCAGACGGCCTTCGTCTCAAAGCGGATATACTTCCGCTCCAGCGTGTAGCCCACGCAGAAGCCGAGCAGCGCACCCAGCAGCGAGCAGGAGTTCTTGCGGCCCTCAAAGAGGTTGTCCGGGTCGACGTCCGCCGGGAAACGGGCAAAATTCGCATAGATCACATAGGCCAGCGCCACGACGGTCATCACGCCGAGCAGAACGGCCATTTTTTTCGGGTCCTCTGCCGCGCTGCGCACGATAGGATAGATCACGAAGATCAGCACAACGGCCGTCACAGCCGCCACGCTGACGTCCAGCGGCGTGTGCACGCCGAGATACATGCGGGAAAATGCCGTCAGCGCCGCGAGCACGATGCACACGATGCGCAGCGCGCGATTTTTATGCCAGCGGGCAATGCCGCCGAGCGTGCCGACGGCGTTCTGCGTGTGGCCGGACGGGAAGGAATAGCCGCCCGCCCCGCTGCGCGCGCTTTCCACGATTGTGAAGCTCGGGTCGCGCACCCATGGCCGCGGGATGCGGCACAGCAGCTTGAGGAACTGATTGAGCACCGTGCCGAAGAAGCCGACAAACAGCAGATAATAGCCCTCCTCCTTGCTGACGCACCAGAAGATCGTCAGGGCCAGCAGCAGGAACGCCAGCTCCTCGCCGAAGCAGGTGAATGCCTGCATGACGACGTCGAGAAACGGGCAGCGGATGGATTCGATCCAGTATAAAAAGGACATGGCAGCGCCTCCCCTATCGTTGGTTTATTGGTATAGTATAGCACACCGCCGGAAAAACCGCAATCGGGCAAATCATGAGGCGCACCATCGTAGGGGAGCGGCATGCCGCTCCCGGCGACGCACTGACGATTCGTACCGGGTATCGATAAAATGGCATGCACCAATTGCGCCTGTAGCGGCGCTCACTGAGCGCCATGGGCAGTTGCAGATATTGAAGTGTTAATTTCGTGGCGCAAAGCCACCAGATTTGTCATTCCGAGGAGCGAAGCGACGTGGGAATCTCGTGCAGGCAGCTGCGTTTTCGCCGGGGCCATCTTGTTATCCGGCCGGGTACTGCGAGATTGCCACGGCCCCTTTGGGGCCTCGCAATGACAAACTTGGAAGCCTTGCGCCACTGAATTTGTACCGCAAACAACGTCAGCCTGCATGGCGCTCCGTGAGCGCCGCTACAGACGCAATCGGTTTGTACGTTTTTAACGACAGCAGCGCCGCCCGGATGAGCGGCGCTGCGCGTTATCGTTGCTTATTTCTGCTTCAGGAAGCGCATGAGGATCGTCGCCACCTGCGCGCGGGTCGCGCCCGCCTGCGGCTCGAGCCAGCTCTCGCCGTTCTGCGCCACGCCGTTGATGAGGCCGCGGTCCACGGCCCAGGCCAGCGGCTCGCAGGCGTAGGAGCTGACGGTCTTCTCATCCGGGAAGGCCGCAAGATCGGCATCCGTCGTCATATCGTCGCCGCGATAGGCCGCATAGCGATACAGGATAGCTGCCATCTGCTCGCGCGTGATCTCCGCCTCCGGGGCGAACGTGCCGTCGCCCATGCCGAGGACGATCTCGTTCTCCACGGCCCAGATCACGGCCTCGGTGTACCAGCTGTCCGGCTCGACATCCGTGAACGGGTTCGTGCCCGTCGGCTCCTTCTGGCCGTCGAGGCGATAAAGCACGGTGACGAGCATGGCGCGCGTCATGGCGACGTTCGGCGAGAATTCCGTATCAGACGTGCCACGGAACAGGCCGAGCTCCAGCGTGTAATCGATGCCTGCATGGCTCCAGTGGCCGAACTCCGGCGCATCGTGATAGTCATGGCTCGGGCAGATCGTCCCGGCGCAGGACTCGAGGACCGGGAGCACCGTCTTCTGCTCCGCGCCGCAGCGTCTGCAGGTCTGCTCCAGCAGGCCCTCCTTCGTCAGGCGCGGGGCCTGCACGACCGTTCCGGCGTTCCAGTCATGGCCCAGCTCGCGGACATAGTCGCCCGTCGTCCGGTCGCCGCAGTGCGCGCAGACATAGGCCGTGTAGCCAAGCTCCGTGCACGTCGGCTCGACGATCTGCGGCACATAGCTGTGCGCCAGCTTCGCGATCGGCTCCGTGTGAGTCTTGCCGCAGGAGCAGGTGTAGGTCATCTCGCCCTCGCGGGTGCAGGTCGGCTCGCGCGTCACGACGCCATCGCCGTAGGTGTGGCCCGTGGGGGCGATGTAGCTGTCGGTAAAGTGGTCGCCGCAGCGGCCGCAGGTGTGCGTCGTGAAGCCCGGCGTTTCGCACGTCGGCTCCGTCACGACGGCCGCATAATCGTGGCCGAGCGCAGGCAGATTCGTCAGCGCACCGGTCTCGCCGCAGTGCGTGCAGACCTCCTGCTCCATGCCCGCGGCCGTGCAGGTCGGGGCAAGGACGGTGCGGGTCTGCATGTCGTGGCCCGTCGCGGGAACGGACTTCAGCGGGCCAATCAGCTCGCAGCGGCTGCAGACACTCTGCTGCATGCCGTCCGTCGTGCAGGTCGGGGCGAGGATGGTGTGATCAACCATGTCATGGCCGAGGGCCGGGAGCACAGTCGCCTCGCGGAACACAAGGCCGCAGCCGGGGCAGGCCTCGCTTTCGCTCAGGCCCGGCTCCGTGCAGGTGGCCGCCTTACCCGGTGTGACCACATGGGCATGCTCGCCCGTAGACGGGACCGTCGTCTGCGCCGTGAAGACCTCGCCGCAGCGCGCGCAGTGGCTGCCCTCGGTCAAGCCGTCGGAAACGCACGTCGGCGGGACGGCGGCGTCCGTCACGACATCGTGGCCCAGCGCCTCCAGCTCCCCGGCCCGCTTCGTCAGGCCGCAGTGCAGGCACGTCAGATTCGTGAAGCCAGGCTCCGTGCAGGTCGGCTCCGTCGTAGCCGAGATGTAGATGTGTTCCGTAGGCTTCACCGTGATCTTGTAGGTGACGCGATAACCGTTGGACGCCCGCACGGCGAACTGGTATTCTCCGGCCGGCAGCGGCTTGTTGATCAGATTTGCGCCCTCCGTGATCTCGAAATACGGGTACTTGGCACCTTCCTCCACATGGAAGCCGACATCCTGCCAGACGTTCAGGCCGGAGAGGGTGAGATAGTCGCCCTCGACATAGTTCTTCCTGATCGGGCCGTCCGTCAGCAGAACGGCCTGATATTCCGAGCCACTCGTGCCGAGGTCGAACTCCGGATACAGGCCCGCGCCGTCCTCGCGCTCCGTGTATGCCTCGAGGTCGAAGTACGGCTTTTCCTTCCAGTTTACCCCATCGATATGGTCCTGCAGGGCCTTCGTGGTGATCTTGTCGACTGCCTTCGTGCTCCACTGGAGCTGCCACCACGGGTCGCCGTTGAGCGGCGTGCTTCCGCGCTCGGACGCGCGGCTGCCCCAGAGGTGATAGACCGCATTGGCCGCATAGCCGTTGCCCGTCAGAAGGCCGACCTGATAGTAACGGTCCTCCGCAGAGGCGTTCTGCTTCTCGACCTTCGGCGCAGCGCCGAGCGCCAGCCACATCAGATTGGAGAACGGCGCACGCTCATAGCCGGTCAGGCCGCCTGCCGCCGCGCCCGTTGCACCCTTGGCGCTGATGGAGCCCTGGAACTTCTCGGACTGGATATAGCCGCACTCGTTTATGGTCCCCGTCAGGTAATAGCCGATCAGACCGCCCGCGATCGCGCTGCCGTCCGCCCACGGAAGGAATTCCTGCGGGTTGGCCGCCTTCGTCGTGACCGCACGGACCGAGGTATCCACACAGACGACACCGCGCAGGGCGGCCTCGCCGGCCTCGCCGGTTTCCTTGCCTGCCAGCTTGCCGACCGCGCCGCCGGCATAGGCAACGCCTGCGCCGTTGTGCTCGCCCGTGACCGAGCTGTCGTAGACCGCGCAGTATTCGATCCTGCCGCCGTTGACAAGACCCGCAAGAACGCCGACGCAGAGGTCGCCCGAGCGGCCGCCGGAGTCGCCGTCTGCCGTCAGGCCGGTCACCGTGGCATTGCGCACGACGAGGTTGCGCACTGTGCCGGTCAGCTCACCGAACAGGCCGACGGTATGGGCCGTGTCGCCGCCCATGCCCGTCAGAACCACATTGTAGATCTCGTGGCCGTTTCCGTCAAACGTGCCGCTGAAGTTCCGCATACCCGGGAAGGACTTGCCCTCCATATTCAGCTCATTATGCAGGATAAACTGACAGTCCGCATAGCTGGGCTTCGAGGTATCCTGCGGCGAAATGGCGGCGAACTGATCCGCCGTTATAATGATATACGGATAGTCCTCCGTGCCGAGGCCGCCCGCAAACGGGCCGCTGTCGATCTGCTTATAGAGCACGAGCGTGATGGTCTGCATCGTCTTACCGCCGAACTCCACGTCGAGCTTGAGGAATCTGCGGCCGTATTCAAACCCGCCCTCTTCCGTGGTCTTCACATGGAAGAACGCGTTGTCGTGGATCTGCAGATAGGTCGGATCCGCAGCGCTTACGGCGCGGATGGTGAATTTCGCGATGCCGGAGAAGGCCTCGCTGAGGGATTCGTCAAAATACTTTGCCAGCTCCTCCGCCGGGTCGCGCAGCCAGAAATTGGCCCCGTTCTCGATGACGAAGCTGTCGCCGGTGATGGTGCGGTTCAGCATCCTGCCGCCCGGCGTCTGGTAGACGACCTCAAAGGCCACGTCCTGATGATAATTCGAGCGCAGGTCGCCCAGAATGCAGCCCGCCGTCTGCTCGACGTCGCTCCAGAGGGCGGTGACGGTCGCGTCGATCTGCTTCTGCGAGATCATCGTGCCGAAATCCGTCTGATAGAGGCCGCCGTTTTCCGTGATGTAGGCCGTCTGGTACAGGGCGATCGCCTGCTCATAATACGCGCCCATGACATAGGCGTAGTAGAGGTAGACGATCATGTCCTGCGTGCTCTGCGCGGCTGCGGCGCGCGCCTCCTCCTCCGTCTTGCCGCCGCCCTGATAGGCGAGGATGTAATACTGCGTCAGGACGTCCACAACGCTGCCGGGGCCGGAATAGATGTACTTGCCCTGCAGATAGCGGCCGAGCTTGTCAACGGCGGAATGCAGGTTGCCGCTGTATTCCACGTTCTGGAGGGAGTAGAACTGGTCGTAGATGTTCTTCTGATAGGCGGGCGAAGCGGATTCGTCCAGCATATCCGTCACAAGGCGGTCATAGTAGCTCAGGGCCTCGTAATACTGGTTGAAGAACTCAAAGAACGTGTTGAGGTAGGTGCTGTACTTCAGCTCGAGCGTTGCATTCTGGATCTGCCCGCTCAGATTCTCCATCTGCTGCGAGAGGCTGGCGATGCCGTTCGAGACGGTCCGTTCCAGCTGATGGATGGCAGCGCTGTTCTTTTCGAGCTGCTTGCTGATGCTGCTGAGCTCCGCCTCGACCTTGCTCAGGTCGACCTTCTGGATGACGGTCTCCTTCGTCTGGCCGCTGGAGCTGCCGCCGAAGTCGATGCCGAGCAGATCGCTGCCCGCATATTTGAACACGGCCAGCACGCCCTGCCCGGCGTTGTCATACTCGCTCCCGTTCCTGCAGGCGTATATGCCGCCCTTGACGAGCGAGGTGCACATTTTCAGACTGGTGCCGATGACGGTGCTGATGACGGCGTCCGCCTGCGGGGTCACGGCAGGCAGAAGCCCGGCCAGCAGGCACAGCGCCAGCAGCAGGCTCACGATGCGTTTTTTCATAGGAGTTCCTCCTTTTTGGCTTGGGGGAAGCTTGAAGCATCCGTTTGATTGTGGTTTTAACTGTAGTTAAATTATGCCATATCGTTCTACAGAAATCAAGTCCTATTTTGGACCGGCCTCAAAATTCCGTCATGGAGAATGGTATATAGGCTGCCAGATGTACGTTGTAACAGGGCGTGCGGCAAGCGGATAATTGAAAATGGAAAGCGGAAAGTTTTCGGATCTGCCTGCAGCGGCGCTCACTGAGCGCCTTGCAGGCTGACAACATGCGCCGCTTTCCCTCTATGGCGCGAGGCCCCCAGATTTGTCATTGCGAGGAGGCCAACGGCCGACGTGGCAATCTCGGGAAGGCAGTTACGTTTTCGCGGGGAGTATCCTGTCATTCAACCGGGTACTGCGAGATTCCCACGTCGCTTCGCTCCTCGGAATGACACGTCAGGGTGGTGCAGTGGTGCACCAGAGCACTTCTACGGTTGAATGTTCCCCTACAAGGCGCTCACTACCCGCAAGGGGCACGCCGCATCCGTAAGGCGGCAAAGCCGCCAACGGCTGCGCAGTGAGCGCCGCTACAGACGCAATCGGTACGCACCATTTTAACGGCGACTTGTGCGAGCTGCAAGTGCCTTCCCGAGATTGCCGCGTCGGCTACGCCTCCTCGCAATGACAAGTCTGGAACCTAGCGCCGCTGAACTTGTATTGCAAAATCTGCGGGCCAGTCGATCCGTTCCCCACTATTATTCATTCTTCATTTGTCAGGTTTCAGTCTTCATTAAAAAAAATTTCCCTCCCGGCGAACCGGGAGGGAAATTTTTACTTATGAGATCAGCCCTTGAGGAAGCGCATGAGCAGCGTTGCGATCTGCGCGCGCGTTGCACCGGACTGTGCATCGAGCGTGACCGTGCCGTCGGCGGCCTTCACACCGTTGATGAGGCCGGTGGCGACTGCCCAGTTCATGGCGTCCTTCGCCCAATCGGCGACGGAGGCTGCATCCGGGAAAGCGGCGAGCTTATCCTCCGCGACGGCCTCGGCCTTGGCGAAGCGATAGAGCATCGTAGCGATCTCCTGACGGGTAACGGGTGCCTCGGGAGCGAACTCGTCGGCGCTGATGCCCTTGACGACACCGGCTTCCGCCGCCCACTTGACGGCGTCGGCATACCAGACGCCCTCGGTGACATCCTTGAACGGATTGGCGGTGTTCTTCACATCAGGCTTGCCGGCCACGCGGTACAGCACCATAGCGAGCTGCGCACGGGTCACCGTGCCGTCCGGCTCGAACAGGCTGCCGCCGACGCCGAGCATGAGCTCGTTGTTCAGCACGTAATCCACGCCCTCATGATACCACTGCGTGTTGTCCAGGTCGGAGAAGGCCTTGGACGGGCAGTTCTCGGTGCTTGCGGGGATCTCGCGGGTCTGCTCTGCACCGCAGTCGGCGCAGACGCGGGTCTCCTCGCCCGGCGCGAAGCAGGTCGGCTGCTTCGTAACAATCCACTCGCCCCAGTTGTGCTCGACACCGTCACTCTTGACAACGATGGTCTCGCTGAGATCAAGGCCGCTTTCCGCATTGCGCTGCAGCGTCTTGACCTGCACCTCGAGGTCGCAGTGGACATCGTCCTTCGGGCGGAACTTCAGGTTCGCCAGAACGGCGTCGCTGGCGATCTCCTTTTCGGCAGCATAGCCGAAGAGAAGCTTGCCCTCGGCGGGCTGGAAGCTCGAGAGCTGCGCCGTGCTCACACCGGAGACATAGTCCATCAGGGACGGATCCCAGGTGATCTCAAGCAGGCCGTTCGTCGTGGCCTCGTCGGCCGTCAGGGTCAGGTCCACATCACCGTTGACGGTCATGGAGCCGCCCTTCACGGCAGCGATGCGCTGCGCGGCAGGAGCTGCGGCGTTCGAAACCGTGTTGAGGCTGCCGGAGGCTTCCTGTGTGCTGCGCTCGATCTTCTCTGCGGACACGATCTGCGCGGTGAGCTCGATATCGTTCTTCTCCGCAGCGGCCTCCGCAGTCTGGATGCTCTTGATGCTGGCATTGCCGTAGACACGGTTGACCGTCGCGGGCCAGACGGAATCGCCGACATTGCCGACATCCGTCGCGTCGAAGTACAGGCCGTCGGAGCTTTGCATGAGGTTGAGCATATAGAGCTCATTGGTGTCGCCGGTGAAGTAGGACAGGAAGAGCGTCAGGCCGTCCGTCGTTCCCTCGTCGGCCATGACGAGCGAGCAGTACATGGAGTCCTCATGGCCGCCGAAGGCCAGCTCAGGCAGCGTGGTCTCGTAGCAGCCGCCGCTCAGGCTATAGCCGTCCGCTTCGGTGTAATAGAGGTTGAGGACCCACATATTGCCCTTATTGTCCAGCGCAAGGAACATCTCGGCCGGGACGGTCTCGCCGCTCTTGAGCTTGACCGTCGTCTCGCCCGCAGAGGTGATGGCGGTGAAGTAGCTTGCACCGACCTGCTGCAGGAAGCTCTGAAGCTTGAAGCCGTATGCATCCAGTTTCATCGGATCCTTCGGCGAGAAGAAGTAGTAGTAATAGACACCCACGATCTGGTCCTGCTCCTCGGTGCTGAAGAGAGAAGAGTAGGCCATATCCCACAGCGGGACGCCTGCGCCGTTGGCGGAGCCGAGGTCCTCGCCCGTGGCGGTGTTGATCTTGTGCATGGCCCAGGAATCCGCCGTCGCATCCATCAGGTACATGAGGTCGGAGCTTGCCAGCGTCGTGGACTCGATGCTGATCTCGCCGTCCTTGATGAGCTTGCCGGGCGTCCAGCTCTTGTTCTCCAGATTCCACTGATAGAACTGGGCATGACCGTCCTTATCCTGCAGCGCACCTTCCACGGTGATGTGGAGCGTAGTAACGGTAACGTAGCACTCCGCCTTGACCTCAGGATCGACCGCAGAGGCTGCCGTGATAACGGCGCTGCCCTCGCCGACGCCGGTCACGACGCCGTCCTTGACGGTCACAACCGAATCATCGGAGCTGGACCACGTCACGCTGCGGTCGCTCAGCGTCCACGGGTTGGCCTGCGCGGTCAGCGTGGCCTTTTCGTTGACAAGGAGGGACAGCGTGCTTTCGGACAGGGAGACCGCCATGGCCTCGGTGCTGGGAGCAAAATGGGAGGCGTCGTCCGTGCGGCCCGCCTTGACATAGCAGCCGAGGATGACGGACAGGCTGGAATGATCCGCAAGCTTCTTGCTCTCGCGCGTCGTCGGATCGATGGTGTAGATCGCAGAATTGAGGATCTGGCCCGTGAAGTTCGACGCTGTCGCCAGCGTGAAAACGAGCTTCTGGTTCTTGGCATCCCATGCCAGCGAGGACTGTGCCATGTAGATGGACAGCTCGTCATCCAGTGCGCCGAGATCCTCCGGCTCTGCGAACGTAGCAGCCGTGAAGTGATAGAGCTTGTTGTCGAACGTGCCCTGGCCATAGAAGCCATTGGAGCCGTCGGAGGCCAGCGTCCAGATGTCCTTGCCCATCTCGCCGACGAGCGACGTTGCGCCGGTCAGCAGGTCGAGCTTGAACAGATAGGAAGCGCCGAGCTCATTGGCCTCGGAGTATGCGAGGAAGTACATTTCCTTCTCCGCTGCGTTATAGGCCATGTCGCTGACAAAGAAGTCATAGCTCAGCGGGCCGGAGGCTGCACCGAGATCTGCAATCTTCGTCACATTGGCGAAGTCGTTGTCCGGCATGACATACAGGGCATTTTTCTCGTCAATGGCGAAGACATAGCCGTCGGCATACTCGGCAGCGTAGAGCTTCAGGTTCGTCGCGCCCATGGCGGCGGACTCGGAGCCATCCTCGGTGTAGGTGTACCACTGCTTTTTATTCAGGTCGAAGAAGGTGTAGTAGCCGTCGATATCGGGCAGGAAATCATAGGAGACCTTGTAGGTGGAGACGTTCATGGCATAGTCATAGACCTGCAGCAGGAACGTCTTGCCGACGACCTTGCTCACATCCAGACGGACATGCTGCGTCTCACCGGCAGTTTCCTGATTCGGCGCGACATAGGTCAGCGCCTTCGAGCCGGCCGCGTCATACAGAGCGACGACGGAGACATACTCGTTGTCCTTCGCCGCGACGTCAAGGGAGCCGTCCACCAGGCTGACGGACACGTCCTCGATCTCCGGAGCCGTGTTGTCGATGGTGGTCATCGTGCTCAGGCTCGCGCCCCTGCCGAGAGCGTCCCAGTCATAGGTACCGTCGGCCTTGCGGTAATACTCCGGAGCCAGCACGAGGGAGATGTTGACCGTCGTGCCCTCGGGGAGCTTCTCGCCGTTGGCCTTCGTACCGGACCAGCCGAGGTTCACGGCCTTCTGCGTGTCCTGCCAGCTTCCGCCGTTGGCATAGTAGAAGGCGGCAGAAACCGGGCCAAGATCCTCTTCTACATAGACCTCACCGGTCTCCGCATCGGAGATGACATACTTGGCATCGCCCGCATTACGGATGGAGGCAAAGTAGAGCTTGAAGATCTGATCGCCGTTCTCGTTGTTCAGGGCGTTGCGCGCGGGCACATACTCGTCGTCCTCGGCAAGCGGGTTGCCGAAGTAGTAGTACTCGCCGTCCTCGTTGGCATACTTGACGGTGACCATGTTGCCGAACATGTTGGGAGAACCGTCGGAATCCGGGAGATACGGGTTGCGGGTCTCCTTCTCGTACCAGTACTCGGACAGCGTGCCCTTATCGAACATGGAGGCATCGGACCAGTTGCCATAGAAGCCCAGCACGGGGATGGAATGGGAAACGCGCTCGACGCCGTCTTCCGCGGAAACGGGATTGGCATACAGGAAGGCCTCGACATAAGCGCCGTTCGTGTAGTAGGCGTCGAGGAATTCCTTCTCCTCGTCGATGAGGGAGAACGTCACATGGACGGAGATGCTGCCATCGGCCGGGAGAACGACCTTTGCAGCGGAGATGAGCTTCAGCAGCTCGGAGACATCGTGCGTGTCGGTGTCGCCGTCGCCGTCGACATCAGCCTTGAGCTTGCCCGCGCCGGCCGTGACGTCGTCGAGCAGGAGCTGTGCGTCGTCGGCATCGGTGTCGCCGTCCTTGTCGAAGTCATAGGCAGTGAGCTCCGACGGAGCGGTCAGGACCTTGCCGTCAACCGTCCAGACAACATTGGCTGCCATGGACACGGTCTTCGGCAGGAGATACAGGACGCCGTCGACAGAGGCCGGAGCCTGCGTGAAGACATCGGCAGAGAGGGTGTATTCAATGGCCTCGTCCGTAAGGTTGTTCAGGGTGAAGTCTGCGGAGTAGACGCCCGTGCGGTCGGGATCGTCGCCGAGCTCCACCTTGACCTTGCCGTCGGGCTGGCCGTTCACAAGGACGTAGCTCTCGGCATGGATCGCATTGGAAACGTTGGCAAGGCCTGCGCCCTGCCTCAGGATGGAATACCAGGATTTGGTGCTGGCATCATAGACGGGCTCGGCCGTGGACATCAGCAGGCTCTGGGCCAGATGACGCACGGAGACGCCGGTCTTTTCCTTCAGACCGTTTTCGCGGATGTACTGCGCCACGAGGGCTGCCATACCGGCGACCTGCGGGGCCGCCATGGACGTGCCGCTCATGACCTCATAGGCCTGACCGCCTGCCACGGCACCGTTGACGGAATAGATGTTGCCGCCGGGAGCCGTGATCTCGGGCTTCATGCTCAGATCACTCGGAACACCCCAGGAGCTGAAGTCGCTCATGGTGTAGGAATCGGAGGAACCGGTGCTCGTGCTCATCTTGCCAGAGACGGTCAGCTTGCCGGTGTAGTAGAGCACGGTCGTGCCGTCCTCGGCATAGACCGGGGTGGAGGCCGCCTTGATATCGGCCGCTTCCGTCTGCAGGATGCTGATGCACGGGATGGTCGCGGTGGAGTCGGACAGATCCATGCGGATCACGCCTGCCTGGTTGTTGCAGACGACTGCGCCGGCGGCACCCGCTGCAGCTACGGCCATGTGCTTCTGATAGAAGGAGCTCGTGCCGCGGAAGACAAAGGCGATCTTGCCGGAGACGACGTCGGCATAGTCCGTCAGGAGACTGTTGCCGTCGGCATCCGCGCCGGTGTTCTCGAAGTAGACATACTCATATTCGGTGCCGCTGCCGTCGGCAGAGGTATCGAGCGTTGCAAAGGCCTTGTTCGTATAGCCGCTGTCCGCGGTATCGGTGTAGAAGACCTTCGCGCCGTCGCCATAGGAGAAGGAGTAGCCGGTCGTGCCGGAATTATCCACGGAGGCCACGCCGAAGGAGTTCTTGTAGGAGCCGGGAGAGCCGCCGGTGGCGAAGTTCACATCGTCCAGATACAGGGCACCCGTGCCGTTAACAGAGTTTTCCGGCCAGCTGGAGGAATTGCCTGCAGAGATGGAGACGACGGTGTCGGTCTCGGCCAGCTTATCCAGGATGCTCTGATACTTCGCATCGGGGGTGGTAAAGCCCGCGTTGCCGGAGCCGAGAGACAGGTTCACGGCGTCGCAGCCGAGCATCACGGCGTCTTCGATGGCGACCATGTAGTCGGAATCATATGCACCGCCGCCCTTGCCGAAGACCTTCATCGTGATGAGCTGGGCATCGGGGGCAACGCCCTGCACAAACACGGAATCGAGCGCCTTTTCATAGCCGCCCTTGCCGTCGGAGACATAGCGGTTCGCCGTGGCGATACCGGCGACGTGGGAGCCGTGCTCACCCTGTTTGTCATTATCGTGCGTGATGTCGAAGTTCTCGTCCACATAGTTGAACGCGAACGGGAGCTTGCTGGTGAGATAGAGCTTGCTCGCATCGGGGACAAGCTTGCTGATGTTCAGCTTCGGCAGAACAGCGGCGATCTCGTCAACATCGAGCAGATCCAGAGAAGCAACGAACTCGTCCTTGCTCTTGCCCGCATCGGCAGCCAGCTGCTCGAGGGAATACTCGAACGCCTTGCCGTCAAAGGAGATGTGGTCGGTGTCCGTACCGGTGTCGATGACGGCGATGCGGCTGCCCGCGCCGGTGTAGCCGTCTGCCCAGGCGGCCGTGGAGCCGATCATTGCGCCGGAGGTAGCCATGTCGGGATCGGCATCGCCGGTGGAGACGACATCCGGCTCATAGCGGTTCTCGAGCGTGACAGAAGCCACGCCGTCAAGCGCTTCGATCGCCTCGATCTTGCCATAGGGCACGTTGGCGGAGATCGTGTTCGTCAGGAGCGTCATGTTCCAGACGACATCGAGCGCCTCGCCGCCGAGCACATCCTGTGAGATGCGCTGTGCCATCGCCTGCTGCTGGACCTTCAGACCCGTGCGGTAGATGTCCGCCGCAGCATTGTTCGCGATGCTGCGCGTGGCATAGCCCGCGTCGATGGTCGAAGCGCCCGCCAGCGTAATGGAGACACGGACCATGTCGGTGTCTGCATATTGCGGCGTATCTTCCTTCGTTTCGGCTGTATGCATTTCCGGTTCCGCAGTCACGGCGTCATTGCTGACCTTTTCGATCGTGACCCTGGGGCCAGGATCGGCCGCGGCGGCCGGCAGCGCGAAGCCCATGACGACCGCAAGGGTCAGGACCAGCGCAAGCAGCTGCTTCAGCTTCTTTTTCATACGTTTTCCTCCTTGATATGATGTAACCGGCCGAAGCCGGTATTGTTCCCCCATTGTAATACGTCCGCGTCGGAAAAACAAGTG
>NZ_DBFZUT010000037.1:0-4081 GCF_048519415.1 Faecousia sp.
GCAGAAGCCTGAAGACAGATAAATAGTTGGTGTTGATTGCGGTGAGGGTACACCTGTTCCCATCCCGAACACAGAAGTTAAGCTCATTTGCGCCGACAATACTTTGCGGGTGACTGCACGGGAAGATAGGTAACGCCAACATAAGAACCTGCCAATCGGCAGGTTCTTTTCATATTCTACCCTTTCCCATCACACATCACACAGAACACAGAATCGGAGGCGCTGCGGCGCGCATAAGGAGGATATTTTTATGAAAATGCTTCGTGTCCTGATGCTCAACGGCAGCCCGCGCGCGAACGGCAACACGTCCATCGCTCTGCGGGAAATGGAGAAAATTTTTACGGAGAGCGGCGTTGCGGTCGAGACCGTGCAGGTCGGCAATCAGGCCGTGCGCGGCTGCGTGGCCTGCAACGGCTGCGCCAAGCTCGGCAAATGCGTGTTTGACGACGTGGTGAATGGGCTAGCCCCGAAATTCGAGCAGGCGGACGGCCTCGTCGTGGCAAGCCCCGTCTACTATGCGTCTGCCAATGCGACGCTTGTCGCCTGCCTTGATCGCCTGTTTTACAGCACTTCGTTTGATAAGACGATGAAGGTCGGCGCCAGCGTGGCCTGCGCCCGCCGAGGCGGCTGCTCCGCGACGTTCGATGAGCTGAATAAATATTTCACGATCTCCGGCATGCCGGTGGCCTCCAGCCAGTACTGGAACAGCATCCACGGCCGCGCGGCAGGGGAGGCGGAGCAGGACGGCGAGGGCCTGCAGACCATGCGCGTTCTGGCCCGCAACATGACCTTCCTGATGCGCAGCATCGCGCTCGGCCGCGAGCAGTTCGGCCTTCCGGAGAAGGAAGCCCGCATTGCGACGCATTTCATCCGATAAATCCGGAATATCACGGGGCGGTTTCGTTCGGAAGCCGCCCCGTTTTTTACAGGAAGGGCTTGACAGATCGGGCGGAATATGGTAACCTGCGCATAGAATGCAAATCCAGATTGAAATTTGATACAGAAAGGCGGAACCTCCATGAACCCGAAGGAAAAAATCCTCCGCACGGAGCTTGTCTCGGCGGGCGCTGCTCTGCTTTGCTGTCTGCTGCTCTGTATCGCCTGTTTCCTGCTCGCGGGCCTGCCATCCGCCAGCCTGATCCTGCTTGCAGCCGTTCTGCCGCTTTCCCTCGTGATCCTGCCCTGTGCGCTGACTTGGTACAGCGGCCGCTTCTGCTGGGCTGCTCCGATCTTCCTGACGTTGGGCTTTATTCTGATCCCCAGCTATTTTCTCCGCGGGTATTTTCTGGAGATCGGTTTGGCCGGCCTGGCGTCCGGGCTGTTTGCGGCTGCCGTGCAGGGGTTCCATCTTGCGGCACGGCGGGAGATGCCATGCACGGCGTGGGCGGCCTATGGCGGTCTAACCGTCCTGTACCTGTTTGTCAGTTTGCTCGATCTGCTGCATGACGGGCTGTTCACAGGCAGCCCAATGGCGGGCATCTGGATCGCAGCGACGGTGTGCTGCCTCGGCATCACGCTGCTCGTGTTCCGCGCCGGACGCCGTGTGACGTTCTACCCGGCGGCATGGATGGTCATGCTGTTTGCGCTGCAGTTCGGCATGACCTACTGGACGCTACCGTTCGACCTCGGCCGGGCCGCACTGCATTTTGCGATCGTGCTCATTCCGCAGCTTCTGTTGACGCTCGTCCTGCTGCTGCGCAGGCCGCGGGCGGTGCAGGCATCCGAATGAGATTTCCCTTGTAATTTCCCGAATTCTCTATTATAATGAAACCAAATTTTGAGCCGCGCTGCGGCGCGGCATCGGAAGTGGAGTTGAGAAGATGCGCCATATTTCCTGCTGAACGTTGGGCTGACAAGACAAAGCGGCGAAGCGGCCGCTTGGCTTTGCTATGCCCTGATGCAGGAATATGCGGATCCCTCAACTGCGCGTGACCGGTCTGCCCTCTGGCGACGGATGCACAATGGCTGCGGGATGCTTTCCTGCGGCCATTTTTACGTCATGGAGGGCACACAATGTCACTGATCCACGTCAAAAATCTGACGTTTACCTATGATGGAAGCTATGAGCCTGTTTTTGAAAATGCCAGCTTCCAGATCGACACCGGCTGGAGACTCGGCCTTATCGGACGCAACGGGCGCGGAAAAACAACGCTGCTTCGCCTGCTGGGCGGGACATATCCCTATCAGGGAACGATCTCCGCGAGCACGCCGGTTTCCTATTTCCCTTATTTGATCCGTCGTCCGGAGGCACCGGCCATCGACGCCGTCTCGGAAATGGAGCCGGATTATGAGCTCTGGCGGCTGCAGTGCGAGATGGAAAAGCTGCGGCTCGACGAGTCGATCCTGCTCCGGTCCTATGCCACGCTCAGCGGAGGCGAGCAGACAAAGCTGCAGCTTGCGGTCCTGTTTTCGTCGGAGCAGCACTATTTGCTGATCGACGAGCCGACAAACCATCTTGATCTGCCGGGGCGCGAGCTAGTAAGCCGTTATCTCAGCCGGAAGCGCGGATTTCTTCTCGTTTCTCACGACCGGGCATTTCTGGACGGATGCGTCGACCACATCCTCTCGATCAACCGGGCGGATATTCAGGTCTGCAGGGGGAATTTTTCCACATGGATGGAGAACCGGGAGCGGCAGGACGCCTTTGAGCAGCGGAAAAACGAGAAGCTCCTGCGGGAGATCGCCCGCCTGCAGGATACGGCGCGCGAAAAAACCCAGTGGGCGGGAAGGGCGGAGGCCCGGAAGATCGGCAGCGCGCCTGCGGACCGGCCGGATAATTACCGCTCCTATCAGGGAGCAAAGGCGGAGCGCACGATGGCGCGCGCCAAGGCCATCGAGAAGCGGCGCGAAGCCGCGCTGGAGGAGAAAAAGCTGCTCCTGAAAAACCTGGAGCGGCGGGAGGAACTGAAGCTCGTCCAGCTTCCATTTTATGCAGAGCGGCTCGCAGAGCTGCGGAACATCCGCATCGCATATGGGGCGCGGACTGTCTGCGATTCGTTCGGCCTTTCGGTGCGGGCAGGGGAGCGGATCGCACTGCAGGGGCCGAACGGCTGCGGCAAAAGCAGTATCCTTCATCTGCTGTGCGGCATGGACGTCCCGCATGGAGGCGAGGTCCGGCGTGGCAGCGGCCTGCGCATTTCCTTTGTCGGGCAGAACACGTCGGGGCTCTGCGGCAGCGCGGCAGAGCTGATCCGCGAAAAAGAGATCGATGAAAGCCGCTTCTATTCCATCCTGAACAAACTGGATGTGCCGAAGGCCCAGCTGGAGCGCGACCTGCGGCTGCTCAGCGAGGGACAGCGGAAAAAGGTGCTGCTGGCGGCTTCGCTCTGCGAGCGGGCGCACCTGCATGTCTGGGATGAGCCGCTCAACTATATCGATGTGATCTCACGCATCCAGATCGAGGAGCTCCTGCTCCGGTTCCGGCCGACCATCGTGTTTGTGGAGCATGATAAAGCGTTCTGCGAGCACGTTGCAACGCGGATCGTATCGATGCAGAAGGCATAAATGCAATTTTTCGCAAAAAAAGACACCCTGCAGATAGCTGGGTGTACGTAAGACAGTATTGCGCCGAGATTGACGAAGCGGCACGAAACCGCATGGAGCTGATCGTGCGGTCACTGGCAGAGCAAAACGGCGTGACCGAGCAACTGAAAGCCGATAATCAAATGGAATGGGTGCGGCAGATGAACGCTTGCAAGGCACAGGCAGAGGAGATTGTGAAAGCGGAATTGATTTATGATTGAGCGAGGAAGTCCGGGCAGAAAACTGTTCGGACTTTTCTCATATAGTCCAAAGTTGCGGTAGAACTGTTCACAAGTTTTATGGTATAATTTGAATACGAAAAGTGAGCAACAAATCGGAATTTGATGAGGTGATTGGGTGAAAACTTATACAATTTGTGGAAGCATGAAATTTGCCGAAGATATGAAAAAATGCTTATGACCTTGAAATAAGCAAGGATATAAGATATAATATATTACAATGTGTTTATTGTGAAGATAATATTGTTCCAACTGAAGATGAACTTTTAAAACTTGAAGATGCTCATTACAGAAAAATAGATTTAAGTGATGGAATATAT
>NZ_DBFZUT010000038.1:0-68404 GCF_048519415.1 Faecousia sp.
GAGACCTTTCAACTCCCAAAATCCGGCTTTCTTCAGATTCCACCTCACGATGGACACCCTTGCCTTTGGCTAGCCCTTCCCGCTACCGGGCGGACTCGGGACTTTCACCCTATAGAACGTGCGCTCACCGGGCGCACATACCAGCAGCGGCATGGCCGGTCCGGCCACGCCGCTGTTTCGTTTATACGATACAGATCTCGACTCATGCCGCCGCAGGAGCCGTCTGCTCAATCGTCATAGCCCGAGATATACAGCTCCTCGTAAATGATGCGGTAAATGCGGTCACTGGCACGGCGCAGGTCATAGACGTAGTAGAAATACTCCTTGATGAGCCCGGCCCACCAGTCCACCTGCCCCTCCGGGAAGAAATACTGCTCGACCGTGTAATTCTGCCCCAGCGTCTCAGCGGCCATGGTCAGAAGCGTCTCAGCCTCGAACGATGTTGCGCACATACCGAGGCAGTCGCGCACAAAGCCCGGATACTGCGACAGCGGCATGGTCTGCAGCGTGTTGAGGATCGAGAGAATGACCTCACGCTGGCGGCCGGTGCGCTTGCGGTCGCTGTCCGTGGCACTGCTCTTGCGGATGCGGGCATAGGAGACCGCTGTTTCCCCGTCAAGCAGGCAGTCGCCGACATGGACGTTCGGATAATTGGAAAGATAGCGCGCCTCATCCTCGTCGATGTTGACTGTCACACCGCCGATCCGGTCGATGATCTCCGCGAGCTGATCAAAATCCACAGCAATATAATCCGACACGTTCAAGTAATAGTTATAGTTCAGATTCTTGACGGCCATCGCCGCGCCGCCCCAGGTGTAGGAATAGGCCAACTTGGAGAAAAAGCCGTATTCCGGAATGAAAACATAGGAATCGCGCGCAAGCGAGATAAGCTTGATCTTCTGATGCACGCGGTCGAGCGCAACGAGCATGACGCTGTCGGACGAATCGACGCCATCGAGGCCGAACAGCACGAACACCTGAATTTTGCTTGCATCGCTGCTGAGATAGCTGCTGCGCGGGGCCTTGCCCGTGTCGAGCTTGGCCAGTGCCTCGGCCGGGATATCATTATTGGACAGCAGGTAGCGATCGACCTCCGTGAAGGACGGCAGATCAGCCAACTGCTCCTCCAGACCGGACAGCGCCTCAGAAAAACGCTCCTCGCGTTCCAGGCGGCCGTCGGCCTCCGTCGCCGTCTGGTGCAGGTCACTGGCGGAAAGCGAATCGAAATCATCGTCCGTCGTCATTTTGCCGGTCAGATAATGGTCTGCATACAGCAGTCCGCCTGTCAGCACGAGCGCAACGAGCGCCAGAGCAAGGCCCCAGGCGGCAAAGCCGCGGCGGCGCTTTTTCCGCAGCAGACCGGCGACGGCAAGCACGGCAGCCAGTCCGGCGGCTCCCACGCCGAACGGCAGGCCGCGGCGCAGCACGGTGATATCTCCGGCGGCAAGCGAGCCGCTGCGGTAGCCGAGCCAGATGCGCAGCACGACGGCTGCCAGCAGCGCCAGCACGATGACAGCCAGGAAAAAGGCAGGCAGGCCCGCGCGCTTTTTCTTTCGTGCGGGACGGTGATAGCCCTCCTGTACGGGACGATCCTCCATAAAACACGCTCCTTCCGGGAAGTACTTTTCTGCATTATATCACAGGAAGCGGCAGAAGGCCAGTACCGATACAAAAAAATAGCGGAGGAGAAGGCAAGCCTTCTCCCCCGCCGGATCGATGCGTCAGCAGCCGCAGCCGCCGCAGCCGCAGTTGTTGTTGGCCGCGTTGGCGCAGCCGCCGTTATTTCCGCAGCAGCAGAACAGCAGGAGCAGGATGATGATCCACCAGCAGTTGCCGCCGAAGCAATTGGAATTGCAATTCATAGTCAGGAACCTCCCGTTTGGATTCTGAGCACTCGGCTCATTCCATGTTATGACGGCGGGCCGCAAAAGTGCGGGAGGCGGGACAAAAAACAAGAGCCGCTGCATCAGCAGCGGCTCTGGCTATGCAAGAAAACGGGAATCAATAGCCGCGACGCTTGTTCTTACGAGCAGCTTCGGACTTCTGCTTCCGCTTGAGGCTCGGGCTGACGTAATGCTCACGCTTCTTGACCTCAGCGATAACGCCATCCTTCTGGCAGCTGCGCTTGAAACGCTTCAGCGCGCTCTCCAGAGACTCGTTCTCCTTCACGCGAATTTCAGACATTGATTTCCCTCCCTCCGGTGCATCCGGCTCAATCCGGGATGCTTTCAGGGCCGATATAACGGCATCAATTATTATAGTCAATCGCAAGTCAAAAGTCAAGCGATCTCTACAATTTTTTTCAAACTTTTGCCGATTTCAAGCCGAGCGGCCGGATTCCATCACTTTACGATGAGGTTGACCAGCTTGTTTTTGACAACGATGCTCTTGCGCAGCGCGCCGCCGGTCTTCTCGAGGAAGCGGGCGATCTTTTCGTCGGCCAGTGCCGTCTGAACGACGGTCTCGTCGTCAAGGTCGGCTGCAACATGGATCGTGCCCCGCAGCTTGCCGTTGACCTGAACGGCCATGTCGATCTCCGCATCGCGGCACTTCGACTCATCATACGCCGGCCAGGCCGAGACGGAGCAGATGCCCTCGAAGCCGTGCTGCTGCCAGATCTCGTCGCAGATGTGCGGCGCAAACGGGCTGAGCAGCTGCAGGAGCGTTTTGAGCTCGGCAGCGTTGCAGCCGTTGTCCGTCAGCGTAGACGTCAGCGTCATGAGCGCGGCCAGCGCGGTGTTGCCCTTGAGCGCATCGATGTCCGACGTGACCTTGCGGATCGTCTTGTGCAGGATGGACTCGTTCTTGGCAGAGTATGCCGTCTCGCGATCGGTGACGGTCTCGGCCAGATTCCATACCTTGTCGAGAAAGCGCTTGCAGCCCTTCACGGCGTTCGTCGACCAGGAGGCGGCCTTCTCGAAATCGCCGATGAAGATGATATAGGTGCGCATGGTGTCCGCACCGTATTCGGCGATGACATCCGTGGGGTTGATGACATTGCCGCGGGACTTCGACATCTTGATGCCGCCCTCGCCGAGGATCATGCCGTGGCTCGTACGCTTGGCATAGGGCTCCTTCGTCGGCACGACGCCGATATCATAGAGGAACTTGTGCCAGAAGCGGCTGTAGAGCAGATGGAGCGTCGTGTGCTCCATGCCGCCGTTGTACCAGTCGACCGGACTCCAGTAGCGCAGGGCCTCGGGCGAGGCAAGGGCCTCGTCGTTGTGCGGATCCATATAGCGCAGATAGTACCACGAGGAACCGGCCCACTGGGGCATGGTGTCCGTTTCACGCTTGGCTGGGCCGCCGCAGCAGGGGCAGGTCGTGTTGACCCAGTCCGTGATGGCGGCAAGCGGAGACTGACCGTCGTCCGTCGGCTCGTAGCTCTCGACATCCGGCAGCTCCAGTGGCAGGTCCTTCTCATCGAGCGGGACGGTGCCGCACTTCGGGCAGTGGACGATGGGGATCGGCTCGCCCCAGTAACGCTGGCGGGAGAAGACCCAGTCGCGGAGCTTGAAGTTGACCTTTGCCTCGCCGATGTGCTTCTCCGTCAGGTATTCCGTGATGGCCTTCTTGGCGTCGGCGACGCTCATGCCGTCAAGGAAGCCGGAATTGACCATCACGCCGGTGGCGCAGTCCGTAAAGGCCGCCTCCTGCACGTTGCCGCCCTTGACGACCTCGATGATCTCGCAGCCGAACTTCTTCGCGAATTCCCAGTCGCGGTCGTCATGGGCCGGGACGGCCATGATCGCACCGGTTCCGTAGGTGGAGAGGACATAGTCCGAAATGAAGATGGGGATCTCCTTGCCGTTCACGGGGTTGATGCCCTTCACGCCGCCGAGCTGCACGCCGGTCTTCTCCTTCGTGAGCTCCGTGCGCTCAAAGTCGGACTTCGCGGCGGCTGCCTCCTGATAGGCCTTGACCTCGTCGGCATTCGTCAGGCGGTCCATCCAGCGCTCGAGCAGCGGATGCTCCGGCGAAAGGACCATGTACGTCGCGCCGAACAGCGTGTCCGGGCGGGTGGTGAACACGGTGATCTCATCGCCGAACGTCGAGCCGAAGCGGACCTCCGCGCCGGTGGAGCGTCCGATCCAGTTACGCTGCTGAATTTTGACGCGCTCGATGAAGTCGACGTCGTCCAGATCGTCGAGCAGGCGCTGGGCATAGCGCGTGATGCGCAGCATCCACTGGCTCTTTTCCTTGCGGACGACCGGGCTGCCGCAGCGCTCACAGACGTTCTCTACGACTTCCTCGTTTGCCAGCACGCACTTGCAGGACGTGCACCAGTTCACGGGCATCTTGGCCTTGTAGGCAAGGCCGTTCTTATAGAGCTGCAGGAAGATCCACTGCGTCCACTTGAAATACTTCGGGTCCGTCGTGTTGATCTCGCGGTCCCAGTCGAAGCTGTAGCCGAGCGCCTGCAGCTGGCCGCGGAACGTGGCGATGTTGTTCTTCGTCACGACGGCAGGATGGATGTGGTTCTTGATGGCATAGTTCTCCGTCGGCAGGCCGAAGGCATCGTAGCCCATGGGGAACAGCACGTTCTCGCCCTGCATGCGGTGCTTGCGCGCGATGACGTCCATGGCCGTATAGGGGCGGGCATGGCCGACGTGCAGACCGGCACCGGACGGGTACGGGAATTCGACCAGCGCATAGAATTTCTTCGCGTCGCTGCCGGTCCTGGCGGCATAGAGCTGCTTTTCATCCCAGATCTTATGCCATTTGGCCTCGATGGCGGTAAAATCGTACTTCATGTTTCTCCCTCTTTATTCTGCAAAATCAATGGGAACCGGCGTTGCGTCGTTCCACAGGCGTTCGAGATCATAGAAGGCGCGCGTCTCTTCTGTGAAGACATGCACGACGAGGCAGCCGAAGTCCAGCAGGACCCACGTTCCGCCGCGGTGGCCCTCCCGGTGCAGCAGCGGCTCGCCCAGCTCATCGGCGACGGCCGCCTCCACGCTGTCGCACAGCGTCTTGACATGCGTGTTGGACGTGCCGGTACAGATCAGAAAATAGTCAGCAATGGACGTGACGTCCGTAACCTGCAGCAGGCGGATCTTCAGGCCCTTGCGGTCGTCGAGTGCCTTTGCGGCGCGCAGCGCCAGCTCCTTGGGTGTATGCATGGGGTGTTCCTCCTTATTCTGCCGTCTCCGGCGCAGCGGTCGGCGCTTCCGTGGGCGCCTCGGTCGGAGCCTCCGTCGGCGCTTCCGTCGGGCCCTCGGTCGGCCCCTCCGTCGGGTCCTGCGTTTCGTCGGTTGGGCCCTCCGTCGGCTCCGTGGGATCTCCCGTCGGTTCCGTCGCCGTATCCTGCGTGGGCTCTGTCGGCTCCTGGCGCGGCTGCGTGCTCTTTGTCGGCGTTGTCGCCGTGGTATCACGGGTCACGGTTCCATCCCCGCGCTGAATATCCGTCTTCTGGCGGATGTTGATGTCATATTTGCCGTATTCCTCGGACGTGGGGTTGAAGTGCTCGTTCAGGATCTTCAGCACGCCGTCCGGGTCGAGCTGATAATAGTCGCCGCCCTTGATCTCCACGGCCTCGCCGGGCAGGGTCACGGTGTACATGGCGTCGAAATCGCACTGCATCAGCTCGGATCCGAGATAGATCAGGTTGCCGACGGTCAGGTCGGTGCGGACATAGGTCGCAAATAGCTCGGCATAGTCCTTCACCTTTGCCAGCGTCGCGGACGAAGCCAGCTTCCGTGCCAACGCTCGCAGGAATTCCTGCTGCGTAGCCGCACGCTCGATGTCCATATCGGCAGCGCCGCTGCGGTAGCGGCACAGCTGCAGCGCATGTGCACCGTCAAGCAGCTGATGGCCCGCCTTCAGGTCGACGTGGATGTTCTCGTCGTCATCGTCATACTGCAGGTCGGTCGGGATATCGAATTCCACGCCGCCGACCATGTCGATCGTCTTTTCAAAGCCCTGCAGATCAACCAGCACATAACCGTCGACTGCAATGGCAAGCGTCTCGCGGATCTTATCGGTCAGCGCACGGATACCGCGGTCACCCTGGCCCGCCGCGCTGTAGACGGAATTGATCTTCGGAATGACGTAATTGCCGGTGATATAAGTGTCGCGCGGGATGCTCATCAGGCTGACGGTGTGCTCCTTTGTGTTGAGATTTGCGATCAGGAGCGTATCCGTGCGGGTGCTGTCGCCATCTGTGCCAACAAGCAGGATGTTGTAGATTCCCTCATGGCCGGAGGCGTCCGGCACGTCCATTTCGATGCTCTGGCCAGTCTGTGCGTCCGTCTCAACGCGGACGCTCGTGCCGCCGTCGGACTTTTTATTGCCGCCGGACGGGGCGACGGCCGTCGTGCGGCCGAGCAGCGCCAGACACATGGCAACAGAGCCGAGGAACAGCGCGATGGAGGCCAGCAGCAGGATCAGGCCGCGCGTTTTGCCGTTCATGCCGCCGCGCGGCGCTTCGGCATCCGTGCGAGGCAGATCACGCGTCAGGTCCTCGTCCCTGACTTCCTCCCGGCGGGGCCGCGGCGCTTCGGCACGCGGCGCACGGGGTGCGGGAACGCTCTGCGCCGGCTGCGGGGCCAGCCGGCTCTGGGGCTGCTGTGCCGCCGGGCGCGCCTGCTGCGCAGGTCTTTGCTGCGGCTGCGCCGGAGCCTGATGCCGCTCCTGCGGCATGACCTGCGACAGCGGCGGGCGCTTCAGATATTGCTGCAGAAGCGGGATATCATTCTCTTCCGTCTCCGCACGGTGCTGTGCCGCCTCGCGGTTGGCATAATCACGCAGGAGCGGGATCTCCTCGTCATCCGCCTCGGGGCGCTGCACATCGGGCTGCACCGGCGCACTGCGGCGCTCAGCCTGCTTCCCGGCGACATAGCGCCCGCCGGAAGCGCCGCGGCTGCTGTTGCCGAATAGTTTCCTCATTCCGACTTCGTCCTTTCGCTTTTCAAAAAATCTCTGGCCGCTCTGGAATTCACGTCAATGGGCTGACCGGTTTCCGTCAGCAGATCGAGCGACATCTCAAGGCCCAGAAGGACCGCCTCATCCAGATCATGCTCCGCCAGAGCGCGGAGCCGTTCCACACCGGGGAAATCCCGGTTCGGCTCCATGTAATCGGCAAGATATAAGATCTTCTGCAGCAGCGTCATGTCCGGCTTGCCGGTCGTGTGCCAGCAGATGGCCGACTGCACCGCCGCAGATTCCCCGAACACCGCCCCTGCGACCGCCGCGCCGCTCTTGGCGTGCAGCAGCTTGGGGTGACTGCGTTCGAATGTATCCAACATCATACCATATTTATCGCATAATTTCAACTGCTCCGGACCGGGAAGCGCCTTTGTCACATCGTGCAGCAGACCGGCACGCCGGGCCGGGCCGGGATCCTCCCCGAAGCGGGCGGCAAGCTCCGCCGCCGTATGGCTGCAGCCGAGTACATGCGGCACGCGCTTCGGGTCGTGCAGCGGCAGGGCGATGCGGGCCAGCGCATCGAGCGGCAGGCCGCGAAGGTCGCTGCGCGTGTGATAAAGCCCCTGCATGCAGACGGCGTCATAGACCGCAGGCTCGAGATAGTCCTCCCCGCAGCGGAAGGCCAGCATGGCGCGGGCGATGGTGGAGGAATAGGGCAGAAAGTCATTTTCCACCAGCACGACGTCCGCCCCGAAGCGGTCGCGCAGCTGCTGCGCCGCTTCCCGAAGCGTTCTGCCGTCGTCCTTTCCGCGATGTGCGACTGCCAGCGAAGCGAGCTTTGCAATGCGCTCCGGCGCATGCCACTGCGCAAATGTCAGCAGCATGTCCGTCCCCATCAGAAACCAGAGGTGGTCGTTGGGATACTGCCGGTGCAGCTCCTCGAGTGTATCGGCCGTGTAGCTTGCGCCGCTGCGGTGCAGCTCCAGATCGCTGACCTCCGCAAACGGAAGGTCCTGCGCGGCCAGCCTTGTCAGCTCCAGACGCGTGTGGGCGTCCGGTGACCCGGCGGCCAGCGCCTTATGGGGCGGCAGCGCCGCCGGCATCAGAATGACGCGGTCCAGCCCAAGTCTGCGCTGGAACTCCGCTGCAGCCAGCAGATGGCCGCGATGCGGCGGGTTGAAGCTCCCGCCGAATATACCGATATTTGCCATGTGCGGCGCTCCCCTTTCCGATGATTTTTGTTATTCCTCGCGGCTCTTCCGGCGCTCGATGGCGGCCTGAATGGCAGCCTGCCGGAAATACTCATTGCGGCGCTCGCGCTCCTCGCGTGCCTGCCGGCGGCGCTCCTGCGCCCCGCGCCGGACGGGGTTCGACTTGCGCTTTTTCAGCTCGCGCGCCTGCCGTGCGGCCTCCTGTGCCTTCTTCTCCGAGCGGCGGTAGATCACGAATTTCGAGCCGACGCACTGCACGCCGTCTGCACCGAGCGCTTCGCACAGCGCATCGCAGACCTCGCGTGCGGACAGGAGCGCCGCCTCGAGCACGCGGCCCTTGACAAGCTCACGCGCCTCAAGCTGCCGGGCGGCCTCGGACAAAACATTCTCCGTCACGCCGCCCTTGCCCACCATCAGGGTGGTATCCAGATCATTTGCCTGTGCGCGCAGATCGGCGCGCTGTTTGCTGGTCAGCATAATTCCTTCTCCTTTTTCGTACCGAACGCCTTCTCCACAAAGGCGCGCAGCGCCCGGGCGCGGTGGGATACCTGATTTTTCTGCTCCGGGGCCAGTTCTGCGAACGTGCACCCGGCATCCTCCGCAAAGAACACCGGATCATAGCCGAAGCCGCCGTTTCCGTGGCGCTCGAACAGGATGTGTCCCGGACACTCGCCGCGCGCGACGATCTCCTTGCCGTCCGGCGTGACGAGGGTGATAACGCTGACGAATTTTGCCGTCCGCTTCCCCTCCGGAACGTTTTCGAGCTTTTTCAGCAGATAGTTGATGCGGTCGGAATCGCTGATGCAGTCCGGTCCGCCGTAGCGCGCGGAATAAACGCCCGGCTCTCCGTTCAGCGCGTCGACCATCAGGCCGGAGTCGTCCGCCACGGCGGGCAGACCGCAGGCCTGCATCACAGCCACAGCCTTGATGCGGGAATTCTCCTCAAACGTTGTGCCGGTCTCCTCCGGCTCGACATGCACACCCGCCTCACGCTGCGAGACGACGTCCAGCCCGTAGGCAGACAGGATCGCGCGCAGCTCGGCGATCTTGTGGGCGTTGTTGCTTGCCATAACGACCTTCATGTCGGGCACCTCCTTAAATCAGCGCGTCGACGAACGCGCGCGGCTCAAACGGCATCAGGTCGTCCATCTGTTCGCCGACACCGATGAGCTTCACAGGGATCTGCAGCGCGTCCGCCACGGCGATGACGATGCCGCCCTTGGCCGTGCCGTCGAGCTTTGTCAGGGCGATGGCCGTAACACCGGCGATCTCCTTGAACTGCTTGGCCTGCAGCAGGCCGTTCTGGCCCGTCGTGCCGTCGAGCACGAGCAGGACCTCTTTATCCGCATTCGGCAGCTCGCGGTCGATGATGCGGGAAATTTTGCCGAGCTCGTTCATCAGGTTGGCCTTGTTGTGCAGGCGTCCTGCCGTGTCGCACAGGATGACGTCGCTGCCTCGCGCCTTGGCGGCGGAAATGGCGTCGAACACCACGGCGGCGGGGTCCGCGCCCTCGTGCTGGCGGACGATGTCCACATTGGCGCGTCCGGCCCAAATTTCGAGCTGATCGGCAGCCGCGGCGCGGAACGTATCGGCCGCGCACAGCAGCACACGCTTGCCCTCGCCGGAGAGGCGATGAGCCAGCTTGCCGATGGTCGTCGTCTTGCCGACGCCGTTGACGCCGATGACAAGCACGACGGACGGGCGCGTGCCGAGCTTCAGGCTCGTGTCGCCGACGTTCAGCATGTCCACAAGGATATCCTTCAGGGCATCGTGAATTTCTTCCGCCGTGCGGAGCTTCCGCTCCTTCACGACGGTGCGGAGTTGCTCGACGGCCTTGCAGGACGTTTCCACGCCGATGTCGGCGAGGATCATGCTCTCCTCGAGCTCCTCATAAAATTCTTCATTTGCACCGCTGAACGAGGCGAAGATGCCGCCGAGCGTGTTGGCCATGGCGGCGCGCGTCTTTTTCAGTCCGTTTTTGATTTTTTCAAAAAAACCCATTTACTTGATCTCCTCCGAAATTCCGAGCTGCTGCTCCATTTGATTCAGGTCCAGATGCAGGATGCGGGAAATTCCCTGCTCCTGCATGGTCACGCCATAGAGCACGTCGGCGGCCTCCATGGTACCGCGGCGGTGAGTGATGACGATAAACTGCGTTTTCCCGCTGAAGCCACGCAGGTAGCCCGCGAAGCGTTCGACATTCCGGTCGTCCAGCGCGGCGTCGATCTCGTCGAGCATGCAGAACGGCGTCGGCCGCACCTTCAGAATGGCAAAATACAGCGCGATGGCAACAAAGGCCTTCTCACCGCCGGACAGCAGCGTGATGGTCTTGAGCTGCTTGCCGGGCGGCTGCACACGAATTTCAATGCCGCACGTCAGCGGCTGCGAGCGGTCCTCCAGCTCGAGCGAGGCCTTGCCGCCGCCGAACATCTCCGTGAATGTCTGGCCGAAATAGGTGTTGATGCGGCCGAATTCCGTGACGAAAATATCGGTCATCTGGCCGGTGATATCGCCGATGATGCCCTCGAGGTCGCGCTTGGACGTCAGCACGTCGTCGCGCTGGCCGCAGAGGTATTCATACCGCTCGTTCACGCGGGCAAATTCGTCGATGGCGCCGAGGTTCGGCGTGCCGAGGCCGGAGATCTTCTTGCGGAGCTCCGCGGCGCGCTTCGTTCCGGCAGCCGTGCTCTCCAGCTCCGCCGCAGCGGCGGGCGCGCTGGAACGTGTCAGCTCATAGGTATCCCACAGCCGGTCGAGAATTTGCTTTTCCTCCAGCTCGGCGGCATTTTTGCGCGACTCCAGACGGGCGCTCTCGCGCTCCATGTTCAGGATATCGCGGTTTTTCTCCTGTACTTCCTTTTCCGTGGCCGTTTTGCGCGCTTCGACCTTCGCACGCTCGGCAAGCGCGGCCTGCAGCTCTTCCTGCCTGGCCTGCGCCGCGGCGTCCTGCCCGGCCAGCTTGTCCTGCTCGGCCTGCAGCGTCTTTTCCAGCTCAGCGGCCTCCTGCGTATAGCGGTCGATGAGCTGCAGCTTCTGCTCGCGGTCGCCGTGCATGGCATGCTCCAGCCCGCGCAGCTGCTCGGCGGAGCTCTTCGCCGTGGCACGCTCGGCCTCCAGTCTGGCCGCCTCCATGCGCAGCGCCGTCAGGCGCTCCGAAAGGCGGCTGCTCTGCTCCGAAGCAACGCTCTGGCCGTCCGAAACGACGGAAAGCTCCTGCTCAGCCTCCTCCAGTGCCTTCTGCAGGTCGGCAACGGCCTTCTGCAGCGCCGCGCGGCGGCCGCTGTTGGCGCCGATCCGCTTTTCGAGCAGCTCCTGCTCGCGCTGCGAGCCGGTGATCGCGTCCGTCAGGGCCTGCACAAGAACGTGGTGCTGCTTTTCCTCGCCCTGCAGGCGCAGAGCGGCGTCTTCGGCCGTACGGAGGTCCGTCTCCGCGTTCGTCAGGTCATAATTCGCCTGCTCCAGCAGACGCTGCGCCTCCTTCTGCTCTCCGCGGAGCTTGTCCAACGCGGCGGCGGCCTCCTTCTGCTGGGCCTGCAGACGCTCGATCTCGTTGGCGCGCGACAAGATGCCCGCACTGCGGGAGACGGAGCCGCCCGTCATGGAGCCGCCTGCATTCAGGACCTGCCCGTCCAGTGTGACGATGCGGAAGCGGTGGCCGAATTTGTTGGCAATGGAAATGGCCGCGTCGAGGTCCTGCGCCACGACCGTGCGGCCGAGCAGATTCAGGATGATCTCGCGATAGCGCGGCTCACACGAGACAAGGTCGGAGGCTACGCCGCAGAAGCCGGCGCAGCGCTCGATGCCGCTCTCGTTCAGCGGCCGGCCGTGGATGACAGACAGCGGCAGGAATGTGGCGCGGCCGTTGTCCGAGCGTTTCAGATATTGGATGGCAGCCTTGGCGCAGCCCTCGTCCTCCACGACGATATTCTGCATGGCGCTGCCGAGCGCGACCTCGATGGCAACGGTGTAGCTGTCCTGTGTGCGCAGCAGCATGGACACCGCGCCATGGATGCCGCGGAGCTTGCCGCGTCGGCTCTCCTGCATGACGGTGCGGACAGCGCGGGAATAGCCCTCCAGCTCACGCTCCATCTCCTGAAAGAGCTTCAGACGGGAGCTGACCGTGTCGAGCCGGACACCGGCGTCCGTGGCCTGCTTCTGCAGGGCCTCGCTCCGCTCCGCTCGGGTGCGGCTGCGCAAACGGTAGCCGTTGATGCGGTTCTGCGCGGCCGTGATATCGGCCTGCGCTTTGGAGAGCTGCTTCTGTGCGGTCTCGAGCGCGCGCTGTGCCTCTGCACAGCGGCTCTGCGCCGCCTGCAGATCCTGTGCCAGCTGGGTCTGCCGCTCCGTGCTCTGGGCAAGACTCTCTTCCACGGCGGTCAGGTCCGCGCCGCGGGCGGAGAGCTCCTCGCGCTTCCGGCCCTGCAGATCGCGCAGGGTGAGATAGCGCTTTGTCATGCCGTCGGCGGAGTCCGCCAGTCTGCGGCCCTCCTCCTCGGCCAGCTTCTGCTTTTCGGCCAGCGCGGCGGTCTGCGTGTCGATCTCGCCCATGCGCTGCTCCAGTGCTTCGATCTGCGCGGAGATGCTGCCGCTGCGGCTGTCCTGATCCTCCAGCTCGTGCTGCACGCGCTTCAGGTTGCTCTGCGCGTTGCCGCGATTCGTCTCCAGCACGGCGATCCGGCTGCGCTGCTCCTGCGAGGCGGCCTCCGCCTGCCGGATCGCATCACGGATCTGATCCGTCTGCAGGTCGCGGTTGTGGAGGTCGAACGTCAGGGATTCCGATGTGACATACAGCTTGTCCAGCGCGTCGTGCTCCTGCTGCAGGATGAAGGCGGCGGAATGATAGTCCTCCTCGGCCTTGCGCGCCGTGGCACTCAGGCGCTCGAGCGACTGCAGCCACAGCGCGACCTCAAGGCCCTTGAGCTCCTCACGGTAGGTCAGGTAGCGCTTTGCCTTTTCCGCCTGATCGCGCAGCGGGCCGACCTGCAGCTCCAGCTCCGAGATCTTGTCGCCGATGCGGGTCAGATTGTCCTGCGTCGTGGCAAGGCGGCGCTCCGTTTCCTCCTTGCGGTGGCGGTATTTCGAGATACCGGCGGCCTCCTCGAAAATTTCGCGGCGGTCCGTGCTCTTGAGGGACAGAATTTCGTCGATGCGTCCCTGGCTGATGTTGGAATAGCCGTCGCGGCCGAGACCGGTATCCATGAACAGCTCGTTGACGTCGCGCAGACGCACGCTCTGCTTGTTGATGTAGTATTCGCTCTCGCCGGAGCGGTAATACCGGCGCGTGACCATCAGCTCGTCGGCGTCATAATGCAGGGCGCGGTCGCTGTTGTCCAGCACGAGCGTCGCCTCGGCAAAGCCGACGGGGGCGCGCTTCTCCGTGCCGCCGAAAATGACATCCTCCATCTTCTGGCCGCGCAGCGAGCGGGAATTCTGCTCGCCCATGACCCAGCGGATGGCATCTGAGATATTGGATTTTCCGCTGCCGTTCGGCCCGACGATGGCGGTGATATCATGGCCAAATCCCACGACCGTCTTGTCCGGGAAGGATTTGAAGCCCTGAATGACTAGCTGTTTCAGATACATATGGACAGATTGCTCCTATTGTATTTCAATGTCTGATTATACCATTGCGCCCCGAAAATTGCAAGACCGGGATTTCACCCCTGCAGGCGGTGCGGCATAGGATGACGCGGAGGTGATCGGAATGCTGCCGATCTTTCGGGGCGCCGCCACGGCGCTCCTCACCCCGTTCCGGCCGGACGGGAGCATCGATCTTCCGGCATGGGACCGCCTGCTTGAGCGGCAGCTGGATGCCGGGATCGCGGCGCTCGTTGTCTGCGGCACGACCGGCGAGGCTGCGGCCCTGACGCAGGACGAGAGGCTGACACTCCTGCGCCGCGCAAAGCAGGCTGCCTGCGGCCATTGTCCCGTTATCATGGGCGTCGGGACGAACTGCACGGCAGGCTCAGTAGAAAATGCAGAGCTTGCGGCACAGAACGGCGCGGATGCGCTGCTGGCCGTCACGCCCTACTATAATAAAGGGACACAGGCAGGCCTGCTTGCGCACTATACCGCGATCGCGGACGCGTCTCCCCTGCCGCTCGTGCTCTATAATGTTCCGTCGCGCACCGGCGTCGACCTCCTGCCGGAGACGGTGCGGGCGCTCGCCCGCCATCCGCATATTGCAGGCATCAAGGAAGCCTGCGGCAGCATCAGCCGAGCCGCACAGCTGCTGGGCCGGTGCGGTCTACCGGTTTGGAGCGGCAACGACGACCAGACGGCCGCGATCATGGCGCTCGGCGGCAGCGGCGTGATCTCCGTGGTGTCGAACGTCGCGCCGGAGGCCGTCGTTGCCATGACGGATGCCTGCCTTGCCGGAGATTTCCGCGAAGGCGCGCGCCGCCAGCTGGAGCTTCTGCCGCTGTGCGAGGCGCTGTTCTGCGTCGTGAACCCCATCCCGGTCAAAGCTGCCATGGAGGATCTCGGCCTGTGCGGCGGGACGCTCCGCCTGCCGCTGTCACCACTGGAGGAGCCGCACCGCAGCCGCCTGCGGGCAGTGCTGCGGGGGTATGGGCTCCTCTCATAAGAGTATCCCCGCGCAGCACCGGGACTGCTTCCTGCGCGGCATGAAAATGCTCCCCCTATGTGACGGTGTCTTTCATCGTCTCATAGAGGGAGCATATCACTTCACCAGCTCCGAAGCTTTTTCTTTAAGCGCGCGGGTGGTATTTTTCATAGACGCTCTTGAGCGTCTTTTTCACGACCTGCGCATAAACCTGCGTGGAGGAGATATCGCTGTGGCCGAGCATCTCCTGCAGGGAATGCAGGTCCGCGCCGTTTTCGAGCAGATGGGCCGCAAAGCTGTGGCGCAGCGTATGCGGCGTGATCTCCTTGTCGATCTGCGCGGTCTGCTGATAGTGCTTGATGATCTTCCAAAAGCCCTGTCTGGAAATGCGGCCGCCGTTCAGGTTGACGAACAGGGCCTGCTCGTCCGGCTCGGCGATCATATTCGGCCGGATATCCGTCACATAGGCCGTCAGGGCTCGGATGGCAGCCGGGTAGATCGGGATGATGCGGGACTTCCCGTTCCCGATGCAGCGGACAAAGCCGCCCGCCAGACTGACGTCCGAAACGTTCAAGGCGATCATCTCGCTGACGCGCATGCCGGTGGCATAGAGCGTCTCAAGCATGGCCTTGTCGCGGTAGCCCTTCATATCCGTACACTTCGGCTGTTCGAGCAGCAGCTCGACCTCGCGGCCGGTCAAAATCTGAGGAAGGCGCTTTTCCGCCTTCTGCTGTGGGATATCGTGCACAGGAGACTGCGCGACCGCGCCGGTGGAGACGCAGTAGCCATAGAAGCTCTTGAGCGATGCCACACACCGGGAGACCGTCGCAGGCGATTTGCCGATACTCGTCAAATGGCGCACATAGGCACAGACCGTCTCCTGCGTGCACGCCTCCAGCGCAGGGCCGTCCGTCTGCTCCAGATAGGTGGTGAATTGCCGCACATCGCGCAGATAGGAAGCGACCGTATTGTCCGATGCGTGCCTGATATTCATAAGGTAGGATTCATATGCAGCCACGAGCTTCCCCATCTTGCGTTCCCTCTCGCCAGCAGAAACTATGCCGCAGCGGCCCGGCGCATACAGGAGGCAACCGGAGCGTTCTGCAAACATTTCTGGCAGTGTAGAATATAATAACGCATATTTTCCCAGATTTCAATCCTTTCCGGCCCGGAAAGGAAAACTTTGTATATTATGCTCAAGAATTATGTTAACAATATTATGTTAACCAATGCAACGGAGACATCGTAATTCAGCGGCTCATCTGCATATTCCACCAGATGTTGTATTCATTATCTGCATATTCACCACATACTGTGTTTTGCATATTTGCAAGTTCTCCTGCATTTATCCGTTTTCGATTTATGCATAGCGGCGCTTTTTCCGGCGCCCGGCCCCGAGCAGAGCGCCGAGCAGCCCCGCACCGGCCAGCGGCAGCAGGACCGGCAGTGCTTCCCCGTAATGTACGCCGAAGAACAGCAGGTTCCCCAGCAGCAAAAACAGCGCATAGCCGCCTGCCGCCCCAAGCCCGCAAAGCAGCTTCCGCCGTCCGCTGTGCAGGGCTGCGATCAGCGCACCGAGAAAGGCGACCAGCCCCGCGATCACGCCCGCGGCGACCGTCAGACTGCTTTCCGGTAGCTTCCCGCCCAAGATCAGGCGCGCAGCCAATGCGGCCAGCGCCAGCGTTACCAGCGGCATGGCCGCCGCCAGCTGCAGCGGCAGCCAATTCCGTTTTTTCCTTCCCTGTTTTCCACCCATGGCGATCCCCTCTCCCATTGTTCTGTTCCAGCCTATGCCGCCACGCAGAAAAAAAGACCCGCCGTCCGGTTTGCCGGACAGCGGGCTTGCAGAAGGATCACTTGCGAACGAAGGACATGCAGTCCGTGCACTGCTTCATCGTGGGATCGGACTCGTGGGTGCCGACCTGGATGCGCTCGAGCGAGCAGTAGTTTTCGTCGCTGCAGTGGTTCCGGCACTGGGTAACGGAGCACTGGATGCAATGGTTGGCATGGCAATCACAGCTCATGAACGGTTCCTCCTTTGCTTGATTTCGAGCCTAGTTTGCGCCGCTCCGCCGGGAAAAATCATGGAAATTCCATCCATTTTCAAATTGACAGCCCCGGAAAATTCGCTATAATGAAGAGCAGAGGTTCAGGAAGAACTGCAAGGAGGTTATTTACACTATGATCAAGGTCGCACCGTCCATTTTGTCCGCGGATTTTGTCAATCTGGAGCGAGATATCCGCTCTCTGCCCGCCGCAGGAGCCGATTATGTCCACGTCGACGTCATGGACGGCATGTTTGTTCCGAATATCACCATCGGCATCCCGGTCGTCGCTGCCATTTCGCGCATCGCCCCCCTGCCGCTGGATGTCCATCTGATGATCGAGCGGCCCATCCGCTATGTTGACGCGTTCTGCAAGGCTGGAAGCAGCATCCTCACGCTCCATGTTGAGGCCGACACGCAGGAAAACACGCTCGAGGCCCTGCGCCGCATCCGGGAAAACGGTGTGCGCGCTGCCATTTCCGTCAAGCCGAACACCCCTGCAGAGGCCGTGCTGCCGTTCCTGCCGCTGTGCGATCTCATCCTTGTGATGACAGTCGAGCCGGGCTTTGGCGGACAGTCGTTCCTGCACAGTACCATGCCGAAGCTGCATCAGCTCCGCCAGTGGATCGACGAGCAGAACCCAGCCTGCGAGCTGGAGGTTGACGGCGGCGTCAATGTGGAGACGGCAAAGATCTGCCGCGATAACGGCGCGAACGTCCTCGTCGCGGGCAGCGCCTATTTCAAGGCCGCCGACCCCGCAGCCTTTGTCCGCGCGGTAAAGGCATAATATCAGAATAATTCCCCGGCCCTGCATGGAAGATCACCATGTAGGGCCGGGATTTTTCAGGCAGCACCGCATAATTCAGCGAGAGCATTCGCCGAGGGATTTTTTGTCGAGACAAAGTTTGAAAAGTGCAGATGTACTTTGTGTACCCGCAAGGGGCATGCCGCATCCGTAAGGCGGCAAAGCCGCCAACGGCTGCGCAATACCTCAAACTTTTCGAACTGATGGATCGGCAAGAAATAACCGGCAAAGGCCGAAACTGCAATTGTGCGGTGTTGCCTTCATAGGCTGACCGCGGTGTCCGTTGCAAAGAAATACACAATGCGCTCCGACACCGGCAGCTCAAAAATACGCGACAGCGCGCGGCTGTAGGCATCAAGCTGACCGCGATAGTATTCCGCGCGCTCGCGCTCCGCACCGGGGCGCAGGCGGTCACTCTTGAAATCAAGAATGACCAGGCCGTCCAGCTCGATGAGGCAGCAGTCCGTAACGCCCTGCAGCAAAATCTCCTCCCCCTCCAGCGCCGGATCATAATTCGCGCCGTCGTCCAGCACGGAGAATTTGAACTCCCGCACAACCTGTGGGGCCTGCAGCACACGCAGCCCCAGCGGAGAGGCAAAGAAGCGGCGCAGCCGTTCCGGGTCGACAGCCTCAAGCTGCTGCGGCGTCAGGAATTTTTGCCGTCCGAGCCGCTCCAGTTCCGAACGAAGCCCCGACTCGTCTGCGCAGGCTGCATAGTTCAGGTGCTGCATGGCAAGGTGCAGCGCCGTGCCGCGCTCCGCCGCTGTCAATGCCCTTCTCCCCTCTTCGAAGCGCGGGACCGGGAAATGAAGCTTCGGCGCCTGTGCGGTCTGCTCGGCCGCCTCGTTATCCAGTTCGCGGCCCTTGAGCTGCGTCGCTGTCAGCTTTGTCGGCATCGTCACCGCCGCTGCGTGGCCATAGGGCGGAAGGAAGCGCGGCTCCGGCGGCTGCTCACACGCCGGTTCGGCCGATGCGGCAGTTCCCGCCTCCGGGGCGGCCTGCACAGCAGTATGGAGTTGAATGCGCCACGGGTGGCCGCCCTGCAGTGCACAGTCCGGCTGCCCGGCTGCAGCGAACAGCTCGCCCGCCTCCGGCCGGGTCATCGCAGCAAGCAGGATCCAGTCGCCCAAGGAATCCGCGCCCTCCAGCAGGGCGGCATCCGGCGGCAGGCTCAGTCCCTGCGCATAGCTCTCGAGCCTGCGCGTCAGGCGGGCGGCGCAGCAGGTCATGATCAGGCGGTACTGCGGCCGCGTCATGGCGACATAGAGCACGCGCATCTCCTCCGAAACGGCCTCCTGATCCAATCTGCGCGCAATGGCCTGCCGCGCAATGGTCGGGCAGAGGATACGCGCTGCGGGGTCATAGCAGTTTGAGCCAAGCCCCAGCACAGGGTCGGTGAGCACATTGGCGCGGGAGTCCGTGCGGTTGAAGCTCTTGCAAAGGTCCGCCAGAAATACGACCGGGAATTCCAGCCCCTTGGAGCTGTGGATGGTCATCAGCCGAACGGCCCCGGCCGCCGCGCCGCCGCTTGACGGCACGCCGCGCTCCCGCAGGCCCTCCAGATGGCGCAGGAAGCCGGGCAGACCGCAGCCGCCTGCGCGCTCATAGGAATCCGCGATCGAGCGGAACGCCGCCAGATTCCGCTGCCGCTGCGGGCCGTTCGGCAGAGCGGCGCAGAGCGCGGGCAGCAGGAGCCGCTCCTCCGCCTCCTCGAGCAGAGTGCGCAGCGGCGCTTCCTGCGCCGTGCGGCGCAGGTCCTCCAGCACGGCGCAGATGGGCGCTTTGCTTTCGCAAAGCAGCGTGTAATGGTCAGCGTCCCGGTCCCCGGCGCGCAGCCGGGCCAACGCGTCGGCAGGATAGCCGCCAAACGGCGAGAGCAGCACCGCCAGCAGCGGGATATCCTGATGAGGATTGTCGATGATCTGCAGCAGTGCGAAGAGGAAGCGAATCTCCTCCGCAGCAAACAGGTCGTCGCTGCCGCAGGAGGCCGGAATGCCGTGCCGCCGCAGGGCGTCGAGATAGGTCTGCGTCCGGCCGGAGAGCGAGCGCATCAGGATGACGATATCACCGGGCCGGACGGGCCGCAGTCCGTCGCCGTCCGGGATCTTCTCCTCCTGCCGCAGCATCTCCGCGATGCGCGCGGCGACAAACTCCGCCTCGGCCGCCGCGCGGTCCGGCGGCGCGCCGTCCCCGGCCGGGCTGTAGTCGATGGCATGCAGCTCCACGGCAGGCTGCCCCATGTCCGGGAATGTCCGGTTGGCGCGCAGCGCCTCGGCATCGCCGTAGACAATGCCGCCAGTCCGCTCCGTCATCGTCAGGCGGAAAACGTCGTTCGCCGCGGACAAAATTTCTGCATGGGAACGGAAATTATCCGAAAGCAGGATGCGGCGCGGCTCTCCTGCAGCGGGCTTCTCCGCAAACGTGCGGTATTTTTCCAGAAAAATGGTCGGGTCGGCCAGACGGAAGCGGTAGATGGACTGCTTCACGTCGCCGACTAGGAACACATTGCGGCCCTCCCGCGAGATCGCGGAATAAATTGCCTCCTGCACGCGGTTCGTATCCTGATATTCGTCCACGAGAATTTCGGCGTAGCGCCCGGCCACCTCGCGGGCGGCCGCCGTCGGCGCGCCGGAGCGGTCCGTCAGCAGGCGAAGGGCAAAATGCTCCAGATCGTTGTAGTCGAGCAGGTGCCTTCTGCTCTTTTCCGCCGCAAAGCGCGCGGAAAATGCCCGCGTCAGGGCCAGCAGTCCGCGCAGCGCCTCCGCGCTTCCGCTGAGCTCCCGCAGCGTCTCGTCCGGCTGCAAAGAGAACGGCTCGAGCCTGCGCCGCACGCGCGCGACGGTGTCCGTGCGCAGGCGCTTGATGCGCTCCTGCGTCTCCGGGTCGGCGCATTTTCGGATCGCCGGGAAACGGCCGAAATCCGGCGGGATGCGCGCAAGCGCCTCCCACGATCCGGCAGAGGCCAGCGCCTCGAGCAGCAGGAGATTGGCCTGCAGCACGGGCGCATAGGCGGAAACGGCCTCGTTCTCCTCAGCAAGCGCCAGCGCGCGGCGCAGCATGGCCGCATCGCTCTGCAGGCCGCGCTGCAGCTCCCGCAGCAGCCACTCGCCCCAGATCGTCTGGCCGGGGTCCGTGCAGTCCGTCACATACAGCATGACCTCCCAGCGGTCCGCCGTCGCAGCCGGATCGGGATAGCACTGCAGGTTCGTGTAGACGCGCACGATCAACTCCTGCAGTGCGCGGTCGTCCCGTCCTGCGCCGGGCAGATCCAGCGCAGCGCGCACGGCGGGCGACGGATCTGCATAGGCCTCCTCGAGAACGGCGCGCACGGCGCGCTCCCGCAAGGCGGCTGCCTCCTGCTCGTCTGCAAGGCGGAAATCGGCGGGCAGCTCCAGAACGTGGGCATAGTCCCGCAGGAGCGCCGCGCAGAAGCTGTGGACCGTGGAGATCTGTGCCAGATAGACGCGGCTGAGCTGCCGCTGCAGATGGCGGTTCTCCGGGTCGGCGGCAAGGCGGCGGTTCAGCTCCGCCAGCAGCTTGCCGCGCAGCTCCGCTGCAGCCGCCTGCGTGAAGGTGATGAGCAGGAATTCGTCGACACACCTGCCCTCGCGGATGACCTGATCGAGCACGCGATCGATCAGGACGCGGGTCTTACCGGAGCCTGCGGCCGCCGCGACCAGCAGGGCGCAGCCGCGGCTCTCCACCGCCGCCCGCTGTCCGGGCGTCAATACGATCTCAGCCATGCTCTCTCCTTTCCAGCGTCTGCCAGAATTCCTCCGCCGTGATCTTCTTCAGCCAGCGAGGCTGTTCATGTCCGGCGCAGATCTCCGAATAGGGGCAGAACGCACAGGCGCTGTCCTTCGCATCCCGGATGCAGGGATCCGGGTCGATACAGCCGTCCGCCAGCTCGTCTCCGAGCGCAGCCACGGTCCGGAACACGAAGCGCTCCAGCTGGGCAAGCTGGACAAACGAGGCAAGGTCGCCCGTTTTCCGCCCCTCCTTGTCAAGCGTATACGGCAGAAAACGCGGGCTCCCGCCGCACGGCTCCATAGCCTCGAGCACCGGATCGCTGTTCAGCAGCACGCCGGAGCGGCGCAGCTGCTTGCGGCGCTCCTTTTCGATCTCGGCCTGCGCAAGACGGTCGCGCACGGAGACGCGCTCGATGCGCGCCGGGAAATACAGCACGCCCGCAGGCAGCGGCTCGCCATGGAGCAGATGTCCGCCCTGCCGGACGAGGGCAAAGAGATACAGCAGCATCTGCAGCCCGCGCCCGTGCAGCACGTTCGTATAATCGAAGCTCTTTTTGCCGGTCTTGTAGTCCACAACGCGGACATAGGGCCGGCCGCCGCTCTGCCAGACGTCTACACGATCAACAAAGCCCTCCACAACGCCGCGGCAGCGTTCCCCGGCAAAGGCCACACCCGGCAGCGCGCCGCGCGCCGAGAATTCCAACTCGCAGAATTTCGGGCGGAAGGCGGAGACGGACAGCTCGTCATACAGCTCGTCGACGACCTGCGTCACCTCGTCAAACGTCCGCCGGAGCAGATAGCCCGTCCGGCCCGAGTCCGGGAAAGTCTCGAGCAGGGTCTGTGCGTTCTGCTCCATGCGCTCCTGCGCCAGTTCCTGCACCCGGCTGCGCGGCACGGCGGCAAATCCGCCCTCGCGCTCCGTCTGCTGCACGATATACTCCAGCACGTCGTGCACGAACGTGCCGTAGAACCGGCTGTCGAATTCCGCCGGTTCGCGTTCCTGCGCCCGCAGGCCATACTGCAGAAAATGTGCAAAGCGGCATCCGGCCAGCACATCGATGCGCGAGGAGGAGAAGTGCAGCTCCGCGCCATAGAGCGCCCGCGCCGTCTCCGGCCGGAGCGAGCCGGGCGAATAGGTCCGGGCCTGCTCCGCACGCGCGGCAGCCCCGGCAAACATCGGCTCCTGCAGCAGACCGCCCGCGGCGGGCAGCCAACGCTCCAGATAGGCCTGCGGCGCGCGCAGCACCAGCGCCTCATCCGTCGCCCCGCGCACCGCCTGCGGCTGCAGCTCCGTCAGCCGGTGGAAAAAGTAGGATTCCCGCTCCTGCACGGCGCTGACCCACAGTGAGCGCCGCGGCGCTTCCAGCACGCTCGCCATGGCGGCAAGCTCGCGGTCGAGCCGGGCCGAAGCAGCAGGGCCGACCTCCAGCCCCATGCGCTGCAGGCTGGCGCGCTCGGCATCCGTCAAGAGGCTGCGCGGCGCGGCAGCAGCCGGGAACGCACCCTCGTTCGCGCCGAGCAGCAGCAGATGCGGCACATCCGCACGGCGGAGCGACATGACGCTGCCGACCGTGACGCTGTCGAGCTGAGCCGGGATCGTGCCGATATCATACTGGCTCAGAACGACGCGGAAAATATGGAAAAATGCGTCCGCCGTGCGGACGGTGCGGCCGAGCACGCCGTACAGCTGCTCCAGCACCGTGCAGACAATGCCGTAGACCTGCGTCAGCTCCTGCGCCTTCTGCAGACTGCCGCTCCGATAGGCCTCCTGCGCACGCTCGTTCAGCCGCTCGCGCAGACCGGTCTGCTCCAGAAAATGATAGAGCGCCAGCACCATCTCGCCCGTATTCTGCGCGGCGCGCAAACCGCGCCGCAGGGCGGACAGGGGGGCGATCGCCTCTGCGCGCCATGCGTTCAGCTCGGCCAATCGCTCCGGCGGCGCAGCGCGGCCGTGCAGCCCGGCCGGGTCCATCGTCCATTCGCGCTCCCAGCGCGCACCCTGGATATTCCAGATCACGGCATAGTTCTCCAGTGCGTCGCACGCGGCGGCGTCCAGCGGAGAAAGGCCGGATTTTAAGTACGCCAGAACGGCCTCCTGCTCCATGCCGCCCGAGGCCGCCTCCAGCGCGGCAAGCAGCATGCGCACGACCGGCTCACGGAGCAGATCGCGCGTTCCGGCAAAATAGGCCGGGATGCCCGCACGGCGCAGGACGGTCTCGAGCACCGGACGATAGGTCTCCGGGTCGGCGCAGGCCACGGCAATGTCGCGCCAGCGCGCGCCGCCCTCCATCCTTTGCAGAATTTCACCCGCCGCAGCGCGGCACTCCGTCTCGATATCCGGCGCGCACGGAAGGCAGACGCCCGGAAGCGCCGGGCAGGCCGCTCCCCTGCCGAACAGCGCGCGCAGCAGAGGCGAAAAAGCCTCATCCTCTGCCGGGAATTCCCGGAGCTGTACCGCCGCGCCCGCCTGCCGGGCCGCTCTCTGCAGGCTGCGGATCGTATCCCGCGCAGCATCGAAAATTTGCGCACCGCCCGCCGGGCTGTCGCAGCTCAGCGCAACGGTCACCTCCGCCCCGCCTGCAAGGAGCTGCGTCAGGATCTCCAGCTCCACGCCGTTCAGGTCGGTAAAGCCGTCAAGATACAGCTGCCGCCCTGCAGCAAACGTTCCGGTCTCCAGCGCGGCGGCAAGCCGCGTCAGGCGGCTGGACGGGTCCTGCCCCGCATTAGCGCAGGCGGCGTCATAGCTCTCCATCAGGAGGGCAAATTCCTCGGTCTTCACGGCCAGCGCGCCGCTGAGCTTCTCCGATGCCGCGCGCAGCAGCTCCGGCCGCAGGCAGTAGGCACGGAATTCCTCCAGCGTGTCGAGCAGCTGCAGCAAAAATTCCGGCCGGGACGTGCTGGCACCGAACAGCTTCAGCCGCGGGCGCACCTGCTCCACAGCCAGCGCCATCAGCAGCAGCCGTCCGCCCGCGTCCGTCTCCTCGCAGGCGGAGCCGCCCTCGATGGAAAACACGCGCGAGGCCAGCCGGGAAAAGCTCAGGACCTCGGCAAAGCGGCTGATCGTGTCGCCGCCCGCGCGGCAGAGCATGCGTTCGGCCTCGTGGGAGAACTGCTCCGGCACGACCAGGATGCGCTGCGCCGTTTTTTCGCAGAGCGCCTGCATCACGCGGGCCGTGTTCTGTTTTCTGCTCGGACAAAGCCAAAGCTCCAGCATGTTTCTCACCTCTTTTTACCTATTGTAACACACGCCGCGCGAAAAGAAAAGCCCACACCGGATCACGACGTGAGCTGCGGACTGTTGAAAAAACTGCCCAGCCAAAGGTTCCGGAGGGAAGAAAAGTGTGAAAGGAAACCGTCAGGGTTTCCTTTCGCGTTAAATAACCCGCCGCAGCGGCAGAATTGCAAAATCATGCTGCAAAAATTGATTTTGCAATTCTGATAGCAGCTTGGCGAAAAAGTCCAACAGGACTTTTTTGACAAGCTGAGCCCACGCCGGGTCACGGCGTGGGGCTGGTTCATGAAAACAGTTCCTTGAGCTTCTGGAGCCACTCGAGCGTTTTGAAGCGCAGGCGGTATTCCGGCTGCTCCTCCGTGATCCATGCAGCCTCGTCCTCGTCAAAACCTCCCGCGGCAGCCTGCAGCTCCGCCTCATCGCTCGTTGCGGCCGTGCAGAGCGTCGGGAACACGACGCACCACCAGTTTTTCCCGGCGGCTTCGCCGATCTGCACCCGCAGCGAGGGGTATGTCCCGGCAGGCAGAGAAAAGCTGGCATAGTCCCGTGTGCCGTAGGTTTCCGGGCCGAGGCTGACCGTCACGTCATAGCCGCTGCCCGCAAGCACGCGCTGCGCCGCCTCCGCGATCTCCGGCAGATGGACCGCGATGCATTTGCGCGCGTCATCCGCCGTTTCGCAGTCTGCCGTCAGGCCGGACACGCAGGCCAGCACGCCGTCGCGCACGCGCAGCTTCTGCGCCTGATCAGCTGCTTCATCGGAATTGGCAATGACATGCAGCCGCACGGTCTTCCGCGCCAGCCTGCGCTGCCGCACGAGCGTATCGGCCGTATAAATGCTGCCGGTCAACAGAGCAAGCGACAGCAGCCAGCAGAGGATCCTTCTGATTTTCATAAAAAACACCGTCCATTCCGTAGTTGCCTATAGAATGGACGGGTTTTGGAATTTTTATACCGTTTTGGCGATAAAGACCTGCGGATAATTGTCCTTGAGCATCGTGCAGGCGACGGCGGCATATTCGAACGAGTCAAACAGGCCATAAACGGCAGAGCCGCTGCCCGTCATCTGCGCGCCATAGGCGCCATAGGACATCATGATGGACTTGATATAGTTCAGCTCCAGATGGTCCGGAATGGCGACCTGTTCAAACACATTGCACAGGCCCGCGCCGATGGCCTCGAGATCGCCCTTTTCAAGCGCGGCTCGCATGGCGCGCGTGTCCGGCCGCTTGGCAAGCGCGACATCGTCGAGTTTGGCATAGAGCGCCGGGGTGGAAAAGCAGACGTCCGGCTTACAGATCACGGTGAACATCTCCGGCGTGTCCGGCAGCTTCGTCAGCCGCTCGCCGCGCCCCTCGGCCAGAGCCGTGCCGCACAGCACGCAGAACGGAACGTCGGAACCGATCTGCGCGCCCAGCTCACACAGCGCATAGACGGAAAGCGGATAGTCCCTCCAGCGGTTCAGCGCGCGCAGCACAGCCGCCGCGTCGGCGCTTCCGCCGCCAAGGCCCGCCCCGGACGGGATGCGCTTGGTGATGCGGATGGTCAGGCCGTCCGGCTCGCCGCCGAACGTGTCAAAGAACACGCGAGCGGCACGCCAGGCCAGATTCGTTTCGTCCAGCGGGATGCCCGCCGTTTCACACTCGATGCGCCAGCCCGTGCCGGTGTCCAGCAGGAGCTCGATGTCGTCGCGCAGGGCAACAGTCTGCAGGATGCTGCGGATATCGTGGTAGCCGTCTTCACGGCGGTCCAGCACGTCGAGCGTGAGGTTGATCTTTGCAAATGCGCCTTCGGTCAGAGTTGTCATTTGATCTTTCTTCCTTCAAGATAGTAACGTTTTTCGCGGCTGTGGCCCATCGAGAACGTCTTGCGCGGCAGGATGCCGTCGGCAATGACGCCGCGGAAGAGCTGGCTCTTCTCCATGGCGGGCAGCAGGAAGCCGATGGCGTTCGGCTGCTTTGCCAGCGCGATGAGGGCGTCGTCGTCATGGATGTAGTCCACTTCGCCGGGATGATCGGCCAGATAGCTGTCCAGGAAGCCCTGCAGCACGCCGACGGCCAGCTCGCTGAGCGAACGGTCGAGCAGCACCGTGCCGGACTCCTCGCCCGCGTACCACGTCACAGGGAAGCCGCCCTCGGCGCAGGCCTGGCTCTCCAGCGCCTTCCGCAGCGCCTTCGGGTCGCAGCCCGTCACAACGCGGTGGATCGGCTCAAAGACCTGCGCGGGATCATGGATGTTCTCCAGCTCCACGAGCGCATAGCGCGCGGGATGGTTCGACAGATCCTCACCGGGATGGTTGCGTTTCAGTTCTTCATAGCAGGACTTTGCGGTGGCAAGGGAATGGTTGCCGTCGCCGACGGCGAACACCATGGGAACCCCCTTCAGGCCCTCGTACTTCTTGCCGACGTTTGCGGTATAGTCCATCAGGCGGGCATTGAACGCAGCGGCTTCCTCGCCGTCGACGAGCCAGCCGCGGATGTGGCCGCCGTCCTCCATGAGGTCAAAGTCATAGAGCTTCTCGAGCTTGTCCTTCTTCTCCGCGATCGGCTCGATGAGCACATGCTCATGGTCGTCCGCCAGCATCAGGATGTGCGGCAGCTCGACGGGCGCTTCGCGGCGGACGCGCATGCGCGGCGGAATGCGCTCAACGACCGTGCGCTCCGTGGCGCGGATGGGCGAAACGGAGCCGGTGGAATAGTCATAGGCGTCCAGATCGACCATGCCGATGAGGCCGCGGCGGATGGAGCCGTTTTCCAGCGTGCGCTCCACATAAACAAACGAATCCTTCAGCGTGCGGAAGACGTTGGCATCGAGATATTCCGCCATTGTGCGGTTGATGAGCGCCGTGTGCGCAGCCTCCTGCGGGGTACCAAGCTCTGCCTCGGGCAGAATAAGGTTGATCGTCGAGGGAGATCCCTCGGCATGCTGCCGGACACGCTCCCAATAGGCAGGGTCAGAGGTGAACTGATCGCAGGCGATGACCGCCCACTTCTCCATGGAATCGACCTGCGGGAAGAGAATGTCTGCCGGTAAAAACGCGTTCATGTGGATATCCGCCTTTCAAAATTTTTGTAGGAATCAGCCAAAATTATTATAGCGTATCTTACAGATTTTGTATAGAGGAAAAAACGAAAACCAGCAAATAATTCGATATTACTCGCGCACGAATATCTTCTGCAAGGTATGGACGAGCTTTGCGCGCATCGGGTGCAGCACGCGGTCGCACTGGCCGACATAGGCATGGAACTGCGCGCCGAAGCCCTGCTTGTAGTGATGCAGGCCGTAATAGGGATTCTCCGGCACGGGATAGCCCTCGACGCCGCGGAAGTCGAAGTAACGGTAGCCGCCCTCGAGCGCGTCGCGCTGCATCTGCCACTGGATCAGCTCATTCGGAAAATCGGCCTGATAGGCACGGTCCGAGCAGGCATACATATGCCACACGCGGTTGCCAAGCTCGGCCGTGATGCTCGCGGCGATGATGACGCCGTCCTTCTCCGCAAGGTACAGCCTGGCCATGGGGCCGAGCGCCTCGAGGAAGTGGGCATAGTACTGCTGCGGCCGCGCGGTAAAGCCGTTCTTTGCCGCCGTGGCGAGCATCATGCGGTAAAACACCGGGATATCCGAGACATCGCCCAGCCGGACAGTCACGCCGTTGCGCTCCGCGCGGCGGATGTCATAGCGCTTTGTTTTATTATAGTAGGCCAGAAGCGACTCCGGCGTGAAGCCCTGCAGGTCGAGCACATAGCACATGCGCGGCTGGAACAGGGAAAAATCGCTCGCCTGATTGACGGTAAAGCCCAGACGGCGCACCTCGTCCAGAAACGCCGTGTCCGTCTCCTCCAGCATCGGGTCAATGCGGATCATATAGTCGCCGCGCTTTTCGGCAAGAGCGCGCATGGCGTCCACAAGCGCCTCGAGCGTGGCGTAGTCGCCGTCCCGGAAGATCGGCCCGCGCGGCGCATAGAGAAAGCCCGTGTGCATATGGCGGATGCGGTGCTCCAGAATGGCCATGGAGCCGATGATCTCGCCCTTTTCATCGCGGCAGAGGATGCCGGTCCAGCCCCATCCCTCCTTCACGCGGCCCCAGACGGAGGTCTGCATGAAATGGCAGTTCGGCTGCCGGAGCACAAAGGCGTCCAGCTCCGCCGCCTGATCGATGGTCACATATTCGATCATGGTACGTTCCTTTCTGCCCCCGCACCGGCGGGAGCGCGTATCCGTATCGGAAATCTCACCCATTTTACCACAGGCGGGACGCTGCGTCAACTGCCGAACGAGCCCAGCGCGATCGCCATCCCCGGCGCAGCGCCGTGCCGAAAGCCATAGGTGACCGCATTTCCGTCGGCATCCCCCAGCACGAAGCCCAGTTCGCTGGGCTCTGCCGTGGAATACCACTGCTTGACAAGGGAGTCCTCCGGCCGGAATGCATTGGCCGTCAGACCGTAATAATCTGCCACTCGCTGCCGCCAGCCGTCCGTATCCTCCAGAGTATCCGGCAGGTCCTGCAGCAGGATCAGATAATCGGACTCCTGATAGAACAGCATCTCCAGATGGAGCAGCCTGCCGGTCTGCGCATCGAGCAGAATGATCGTGTCAATAAACGGCGTATGGTGCAGTGACGCACGGATCGCCGAAAACACCGTGCCCGAGGCCGTGTCAAGGATCCATCCGCTTTCCGCAAATACCTCACCTGACAGGTCGATATACGGCTGGATCGGCTGCGGGATAACACTCTGCGCATCGAGCAGCCACTGCTGCGTCTGCGCCGTCAGCGCGCCGGCGTCATCGCCGGTATTCTGCGCAATGAACTCACCGACGGCGGCAAGGCGGAGCCGTTCCATCAGAGTCACCGCTTCCTCCATATCCAGCTCTGCGCCATCGACGGAAAATTCCGTCTCGGCCACGCGGTCGAGCTTCTGCTGCAGAAAACGCTGCGGAAGCAGAAGAGCTGCCGCAAGGACCGCGCAGGCCGCGGCTGCCAGCCACCAGCTTCGCATTCGCTTCATTTCTGCTCTCCTTTCAGAAGGAATGACACACGCGTTCCCTCGCCGACCACGCTCTCAAACCGCAGGCTCGACCCATGGACCTCGGCGATCTTCCGGCACAGCGTCAGGCCGAGGCCCGCGCCGCCCGCCGCTCTGGCGCGCGATTTATCCACCATATAAAACGGATCGGTGATGCGGGACAGCTCCTCCGGAGGAATGCCGCGCCCCGGATCGATCACGCAGAACAAATAGCCCGACGGAACACCCCTGCCGCGCAGCTGCAGAACCGCGCCTGGCGGGGAGGCCTTGTGCGCGTTATCGAGCAAATTGAGCAGCAGCGTCCGCAGCAGCTCCGGTTCGCCCCAGACGGCCGCCTCCTCCACATCGCACTGCAGGCTCTGCTTCTGCCGGACAAGCCGGTATTCGCAGCTTTTCCGCACGGAGGCCGCAAGCGCACCGGTCTGCACCCAGGAGAAGGAGGGCTCACTGCGCTCAAGCGCAAACAGGTCCAGCAGCGCGAACGACATGCGCTCCAGACGTTTTCCCTCGGTGTAGATCGCGTTGGCTGCTTCAAACTGCATCTCGTTCGGAAGCGTTCTGCTGCGCAGTGTGTCGGCATAGCCGATGACGGAGGTCAGAGGCGTTTTCAGCTCATGCGCAAAGCTGGCCGTAAATTCCTTCTGACGCTGCGCCGCAGCCGCCAGCTCCCGCAGCCGCGCCTCGAGCGCATCGGCCATGGCGTTGAAATTCTGCGCCAGATCGCCGAGCTCGTCATCGGTGCGGACCGTGACGCGCCTGTCCGTCTGCCCGGCCGCAAGCTGCCGCGCCGTGCGCGAGATGCGGCGGAGGGGCCGCGTCATATAGACAGACAGAGCTGCCGTTGCCGCGACCGCAGCCCCAAGCACAGCGGCAAGGATCCATCGAAAGCGCTGCAATTCCGTCTCCGCTTCGCGCAGCATGTCCGTAATGTCGTTCAGGCAAGTCAGAGAGTATGTACCGCCGTACAGTGTAAGCAGCGACGTTGTGATCAGGCGGCTGCCGGAGGTGGTATTCTGCACACGGGAGACGATCACGCCCGCCCTTCCGTTCTGCACCGCCTCCTGTGGGAAGTCCGCGCTTTCAGATAAAACCGTGCCGTCCGCCGCGTGCAGGCAGTAGCTGCGGTCCTGCGGAATAGCCTCCAGCGCCCTTTCAATCGCGCCGGAGGAAGCGGTGTCCTGCCCCTGCTCTCTGGCGCAGAGCGCCTGCACCGTCATGCCGAGCAGCCGTACCCCCTCCTGCGCATCGCGGACTTGTCCCTGCAGACGCGCGTCAAACGAGCTGCTCATGACCAGGTAGCCGCCGACGGCCAGAGAAGCCGCCAGCAGCATGGTGATGAGGGCGGTCATTTTGGCAGCAAATCTCAATCCGTCACCTCCAGTCGGTAGCCTGTCTTATAGATCGTCAGGAGCTTTCCCTGCCAGCCCAGCTTTCGCCGCAGCCGCTGCACATGCAGGTCGACCGTGCGGCTGTCACCCGTGAATTCCGTGCCCCAGACGCGCTCATAGATCGTTTCGCGGAACAGCGCGATGTTCCGGTTCTGTACAAACAGGAGCAGCAGGTCAAATTCCTTCGGCGTGAGCAGAATCGGTTCGCCGCCGCGTGTGACGCGCATGGCTCGTGCGTCGATGCACACATCTCCTACGGTATACTGGTCTCCGGTCTTTCCGGTGCGGCGCAGGACGCTCTCCACCCGCGCGATCAGCTCTACAATGTCGAATGGCTTGACAAGATAGTCATCCGCTCCGGCGCGCAGACCGTTAACGCGGTCGCTGACCGAGCCGCGCGCCGTCAGGAAGATCACCGGCGTTTTCGTTGGGCGGATCAGGTCCATCAGTTCGAAGCCATCCGCCCCAGGAAGCATGATATCCAGAAGGATCAGATCGAAGCTCATCTGCTCCAGAAGGTCTGCGGCCGCCAGACCGTCATATTCGCAGGTGCATTCGTAGCCGCACGCGCTGAGATTCAGGTCGATCAGACGTGCGATCGTTATTTCATCTTCCACGATCAAAATCCGGATCATGATTTTTCCTCCCAAAAAGCATTTCCTGAGGATAGTTTGCATCTGCCTTGTATCTATATTGTATCACAGGAACGGTCCGCCCACCAGCCCTGCGGAAATTTTGTGTACTTTACCCAGATTTAACATTCTATCCTCTTGCATCTGCCGGGACGTTCGATTATAATTGTGTTATTATACTGCCAAAGGGAGGCAACGTATTTGGAAGTTCTGTTAGAAAATGCGCAGTCCCTGCTGCAGGGAGACGGCTGGAAGCTCATCGTCATGTGGGTCATCGGCGCGGTGCTCATCTATCTCGCCATCGCCAAGGATATGGAGCCCTCGCTGCTGCTGCCGATCGGCTTCGGCGCGATCCTGATGAATCTGCCGGGCGCGGACCTCGAGATCCTGCACCTGCTGTATGAAAAGGGCATCGCAAATGAGCTGTTCCCTCTCATTCTGTTCATCGGCATCGGTGCAATGATCGATTTCGGTCCGCTGCTGTCGAATCCCAAGCTGATGATCTTCGGCGCTGCGGCACAGTTCGGCATATTCTTCACATTTTTCGTGGCGAGCCTCTGCGGCTTTGACATCCGCGACTCCGCCTCCATCGCCATCATCGGCGCGGCGGACGGCCCAACATCCATTGTCGTGGCAAACGCCCTGCAGAGCGGCTACATCGGCGCGATCACCGTCGCTGCCTATTCCTATATGGCGCTGGTCCCCATCGTCCAGCCGCCCGTCATCCGCCTGCTGACAACGAAGAAGGAGCGGCTCATCCGCATGCCGTATGAGCCGAAGCAGATCTCCAAAACGACGCGCATCCTCTTCCCCATCGTCATCACGATCATCACGGGCATCTTTGCCCCGAAGGCAGTCGCGCTCGTCGGCTTCCTGATGTTCGGCAACCTGATCCGCGAGTGCGGCGTGTTGAACTCGCTGTCCGAGACGGCGCAGAAGGTGCTGGCGAACCTTATCACGATCTTCCTCGGCATCTCCATCGCGTTCAACATGCACGCGGTGCAGTTCCTGAAGCCGCAGACGCTGCTCATCATGGGCCTCGGCCTTGTTGCCTTCATCTTCGACACGGCGGGCGGCGTCCTCGTGGCGAAGTTCCTGAACCTGTTCCTGCCGAAGGGCAGGAAGATCAATCCCATGATCGGTGCTGCCGGTATCTCGGCCTTCCCGATGTCCTCCCGCGTCATCCACAAGATGGGCCTGAAGGAGGACCCGCAAAATTTCCTGCTCATGCACACCGTCGGCGTCAATGTTTCGGGCCAGATCGCCTCTGTCATTGCGGGCGGCCTGATCATGAGCCTTGTCTACACCATTGGGTAAGGAGGAATGACCATGCAGCTGCTGCCGATCCTCACCGCCGTTGCGGAACAGTCGATCCCGGGCCGTCCTGCCACATGGCAGGAATCCCTGCGCCTGATGGGCGCCGGCTGGGGTTCCATTTTCATTGTGATCCTCGTCATCATGCTCTGCGTCTATCTGCTCAACCGCATATTCCGCAGTAAGGATCCCAAATAAAAACTGCGCGGGCGCTGCCAAAAGCAGCGCCCGCATTTTGTGTCATCAGATCATTTCTCCGTCTCCGCTTCAAAACGATAGCCCTCGGCGACGAGCCAGCTTTCGATCCGGGCGCGGCAGCTTTTCTGCTCCTCCGGGGTGATCCAGCGCCTGCGGGTTCTGCTCTTGCCGCTCGTTCCGTAGGCAGCAAGGTCCTTTTCGAGCAGGAGGTGCTTTTTCCCCTCCTTCTCCGTATACGTCAGCACAGCCACCCGGTCGCCGAGGCCGCAGTAGAGCGCATACTCGCCCATTCTGATCTCGCCCGGCCCGTGCGGTATTCCAGGCTGGAGCGCTTCCACTCCCGCAGCAGGAAATTCAGGGCAAGGCCCCACTTCGGCGTGCCCCAGTTTGCCAGCGGGATATTGAAGCCGATGGCAAAAAACAGGAACAGCGCCGGGAGAAAGATCAGGATATTGGCACAGGCCTGCGTGCCTGAGCTTCGGGAACTTCATATGTGGATTCCTCCTCTGGAAAATCGCGCCGGAATATGATAGAATTAAGGCAACACCACACAATTGCAGCTTCAGCCTTCGTCGGATCTTTTTCGTCGATCCAGCGGTTCGAAAAGTTTGAAGTATTGCGCAGCCGTTGGCGGCTTTGCCGCCTTACGGATGCGGCATGCCCCTTGCGGGTACGCAAAGTACATCTGCACTTTTCAAACCTTGTCTCGGCAAAAAATCTATCGCCGAATGCTCTCGCTGAATTATGCGGTGCTGCCCTAAAAAAATGTCGGAGGGATTCTGAATGGCTCATGTTCCGAACAGTGCGGAGCAATATGAGAAGATGATCGGCACGCCGATCCCGCAGCTCGTCAGCTCGTTGGCGATCCCGACTACCATCAGCATGCTCGTTACGGTTATTTACAACACAGCGGATACCTATTTCGTCTCCCAAATCAACAAATCGGCATCGGCTGCAGTCGGCATGGTCTACACGCTCATGGCCATTCTGCAGGCCGTCGGCTATGGACTCGGCATGGGCGCAGGCAGCCTCATCAGCCGCAAGCTCGGCGAAAAGGACGACGACGCGGCCGAGCGCTACGCCGTCAGCGCCTTTGTGGCCGCCATTCTCGCGGGTGCGGTCGTCGGCTGGGGCTGTCTTGCCGGGTTGAAGCCGATCCTGCGCGCGCTGAAATGCACGGACACTATGCTCCCCTATGCCGTCCCCTACGCCCGCTGGATCCTGCTCGTCGCGCCGGTCAGCTGCGCCTCGTTCGTGCTGAACAACACGCTCCGCGCCGAGGGCGAATCGACGCTCGCCATGTGGGGGCTTGGACTGGGCGGCGTGCTGAATATCGTGCTCGATCCCCTGTTCATCTTCACGCTGGACATGGGCGCAGGCGGCGCGGCACTGGCCACAGCCGTCAGTCAGGTCGTGAGCTTTGTGCTTCTGCTGATGTTCTTCCTGACCGGCCGCTCCATCGTCCGGCTGCGCCTGCGCATCGTAAGTCGTCATTTCTGTGATTACTGGCTTATTTTTTCGACGGGTCTTCCAACCGTCTGCCGGCAGGGCCTCGGCAGCGTGGCCTCGGCCGTGCTCAATATGCAGGCCGTCCTCTATGGCGACGCGGCCGTCTCGGCCATCACGATCGCGAACAAGCTCTATGTCTTCGTGCGCAATCTCGTCATCGGCATCGGGCAGGGCTTCCAGCCCGTTGCAGGCTATAACTACAGCGCCGGAAAGCGCCGCCGCACATGGCAGGCGTTCTGGTTCTCTTCCCTCGTCGGCACGGTGCTCTGCACGGTCTGCGCCATCGTCATGGCCATCTTCGCGCGGCCGATCCTGTGGTGGTTCTGCAGCGACGCGGAGGTCGTGCGCATCGGTGCGGATACGCTGCGCTTCTCCTGCATCGTTCTGCCGCTGCTGGCCGTCTCGACGTTCGTCAATCAGCTCTATCAGTGCCTCGGCTACCGCACGGCCGCGACGTTCCTGGCAAGCTGCAGGCAGGGCATTTTCTTCCTTCCGGCCGTGCTGCTCCTGCCGCTGTGGCTGCATTGCGCCGGTGTGGAGATGAGCCAGCCCGTGGCAGACCTTCTGACCTTCGTGATCTCCATGCCGTTCCTCGCAGCATTTTACCGGCACCATATCCGCGGGCATGCAGAGTAAACTCAACGAAAAAATTCGGGGCGAAAAGCCCCGAATTTTTTTCGCGCGATTCAAGTATAGCATATATCATGCCAGACGGCAAGCCTTTCCCTCGCCGCGCAGCTCGCGGTCCGTTCGGACGATGAGCACAGCAGAAATGGCAAACGTCAGGATATCCGAGACCGGCATGGACCACAGTACGCCGTCCAATCCCCAGAACAGCGGCAGGAGCAGCGCGAAGCCGACGCCGAAGACGATCTCACGCACCATAGACAGCGCCGTGGAGGCCGCCGCCTTTCCCATGGCCTGCAGGAAGATGAAGCAGGCCTTGTTGACACAGGCAAGCACAAGCATGCACAAATAAATGCGGAAGGCGCGCAGAGCGAAGTCCGTATAGTACACGCTCTCGTTTGCCGCACCAAAAATGCCGATGAGGGCGCGTGGGAATCCCTCCACCAGAATGAGGCCGACCGCACCGACCAGCGCCTCGCACAGCAGCAGGCGGCGGAACAGCGTCCGGACACGGTCTCTGCGCTCCGCACCCATATTGTAGCCGACGATCGGGATGCAGCCCGCCGCCATGCCGACGACAATGGAAATGATGATCTGGAAGAACTTCATGACAATGCCGACGACCGCCATCGGGATCTGGGCATACTGCGTCTGCGAAAAGATCGGGTCGAGCGCGCCGTATTTTCGCACCATGTTGTTGATGGCAGCCATAGCCGCGACCAGTGAGATCTGCGACAAAAAGCTGCAGGCGCCGAGCGAAAGGGTACGCCAGACGATCTTCGCCTTCAGGCAGAAATCCGCAGGATGCAGGCGGACGATCCTGCTGTGGAACAGATACCAGACGGCCAGCGCCGCCGTCAGCGCCTGCCCGAGCACGGTCGCAACGGCCGCGCCCATCATGCCCCACTTGCAGACGAACAGAAAGACCGGGTCGAGGATGATATTCACGACGGCCCCGGCCAGCGTGGAGAGCATGGCAAAGCGCGGACTGCCATCGGCGCGGATCACCGGGTTCATGGCCTGTCCGAACATATAAAGCGGGATGCCGAGCGTGATCCAGAAGAAATATTCCTGCGCAAGGCGGAACGTCTCGTCATTCACCCGTCCGCCGAAAACAGTCAGAAGCGGATCGCGCAGCAGCAGGTAGATCGCCATCAGGACAAAGCCCGCGGTCACGGACAGCACAACGGCATTTCCCGTGCTGCGCGAGGCGTCCTCCGGCCGCCCCTTCCCGAGACTCAGGCTGACGAAGGCGCAGCAGCCGTCGCCGATCATGACGGCGATGGCCAGCGCGATGACCGTCATCGGGAAGACGACGGTATTGGCCGCATTGCCGAACGAGCCGAGGTAGGAAGCATTGGCGATGAAGATCTGATCGACAATGTTATACAGCGCGCCGACCAGCAGCGATATGACGCACGGCATCGCATAACGACGCATGAGCTTTCCGACCGGTGCTTCCGCCAGAAAGCGATGTTCCGAGTTTTCCATACAAAAACCTCCTCAAAAATGCAAAAAAGAATGCGTAAGCCCAAAATCTGGACTTACGCATTCGCAGCACGATAGTATTATTTTAGCATGGCGCGCTCAAAAATGCAAGCGCAAAAATTATCGCTCGTACTCAAATTCAAAGTCGTAGATGCTGACCGTGTCGCCGTCCTCGATGCCCATTTCCTCCAGCCGGTCGAACAGGCCACTCTTGCGGAGCTGGCGGTCGAAGTACATGCGCGACTCGTAATCCGCAAAGTTGATATCGGCGATGAGCTGCTGCATCCACTTGCCGGACACGATCCACAGGTCATCCATATGCTCGATGGACAGGGCGTCGGCCTCGCCCGCCTCGGCCAGCGGTTTAACATACTCCGGCTCATAGACCGTCACGGGCGGAAGCTCGCGCAGACGGCCGGCAATGACGCGCATGAGCTGCTTCGTGCCCTGCGTCGTGGCGGCCGAGATCTCATAGAACGGGTAGCCGCGCTCCGTGACGTAGGCACGCAGACGCTCGAGATTGTCGCTGCCCTCCGGGATGAGGTCGCACTTGTTTGCCGCGACGATCATGGGCCGCTCGGCCAGCTCCGGCGAATAATCGCGCAGCTCGGCGTTGATCTTCTCGAAGTCCTCGATCGGGTCGCGGTCCTCACTGCCGGAGACATCGACGATGTGCACGAGCAGGCGGCAGCGGTCGATGTGCCGCAGGAAATCGTGGCCAAGGCCCGCGCCCTCGGCCGCACCCTCGATAATACCGGGGATATCGGCCATGACGAACGACACGCCCTCATCCACATAGATGACGCCGAGATTCGGGTACAGCGTGGTGAAGTGGTAATTTGCGATCTTCGGGCGGGCGTTGGACGTGACGGACAGCAGCGTGGACTTGCCGACATTCGGGAAGCCGACAAGGCCGACATCCGCCAGCAGCTTCAGCTCCAGCACGACCTCGTGCTCCTCGCCGGGCAGGCCGGCCTTGGCAAAGCGCGGCACCTGACGGGTCGGCGTGGCAAAATGCTTGTTGCCCCAGCCACCGCGGCCGCCCTTGCAGAGGATAAAGTCCGCATCGTCGGACATATCCTTGATGATCTCGTTCGTTGCGGCATCGCGCACGACCGTACCGCGCGGGACCTGAATGACAAGGTCCTCGCCGCGCTTGCCGGAGCAGCGCGCGCCCTGCCCGTCCTGACCGGGTGCCGCAGCATATTTGCGCTTGTAGCGGAAGTCCATCAGCGTGGAGAGGTTGTCGTTCACGCGCAGGACGATATTGCCGCCCTTGCCGCCGTCGCCGCCGTCCGGGCCGCCTGCGGCCACATATTTCTCGCGGTGGAAGGCCACCGCGCCGTTGCCGCCGTTGCCTGCCTTCACCGTGATCTTCACTTTATCAATAAACATTTAAGAATCCCCTTTCAGATGCAGCTCATAAAACGCTGCGTCAAAGGTTTCGCTGCCGTCGAATTTAGCAAACGTTCCGCGGCGGACAAGCTGAACTCCGCACTTGCGGATGACATTGCCGGAGGCCGTGTTTGCGGACGCGTGCTCCGCGGCAAAACCGCAGATGCCAAACTCTTCCGGTGCCCCACAAGAGCATGGCCTTCGCCGCCTCCATGGCGCAGCCCATCCCCCACATATCGCGGCGGAGGTTATATCCCAGATGATGAAACCCGTTATAAAAAAATCCCGAACATAGAGCGCCTATGTCCGGGATTCCGTATTGCGTCTTACTGTTCCGCGTAGACGGAGCACTGCTTGCGATCCTTGCCCTTGCGCTCGAACTTGACGTGGCCGTCAACCAGAGCAAACAGGGTGTCGTCGCTGCCGATACCGACATTGACGCCCGGATGGATGTGCGTGCCTCTCTGGCGAACCAGAATGTTGCCCGCGAGGACGAACTGACCGTCCGCGCGCTTCACGCCCAGTCTCTTGGACTCGGAATCACGGCCGTTCTTGGTGGAACCGCCGCCCTTCTTATGAGCGAAGAACTGAAAACCGATTTTCAGCATTTGTTACACCTCCATAACTTCGATATACTCAGGATAATTGTCCCGCAGGGAGCAGACCGTCAGCAAAAAGCCGGTCAGCACGGCCTGCACGGCGTCCTCGTCGTCGCAGGCTGCGGGAAGGGTGAGGGTGATCCGGGGCTCTTCTTCCTTCACCTTCGTATTGGCATGATTGCCCAGCACGTCGTTGATCGTGCACTCGGCGAAGGTCACGGCTGCGGAAACGGCTGCGCACACGATGTCGCTGCCCTCTTCGGCATAGCCGCTGTGCCCGGACACGGAGAATCCATGGATCCTGCCGTCGTGATTGAAGATCTCTACCTTAGTCATTACACGGAGATCTTTTCGATCTGCACCTTGGTGTACGGCTGTCTGTGGCCGCGGATGGACTTGGAGTCCTTCTTCGGGCGATACTTGAAGACGACGACCTTCTTGGCCTTGCCGTTCTTCAGCACCTTGGCTTCGACAGAAGCGCCTGCCACCACGGGAGCGCCGAACTTGGAGTTCTCGCCGTCCACGACTGCCAGGACCTGATCGAAGGTTACGGTTGCGTCAGCCTCAGCATTGAGCTTCTCGACGTAGATCACGTCGCCCTCCTTGACGCTGTACTGCTTGCCACCGGTAACGATAACTGCCTGCATGTTTGTTTGCACCTACCTTTTTGTAGTCTCGCTCTGGAGGCGTGAGGGCATACCTCAAGCTTGTACCTCTTCGATGCGGCCTGTCTATCATACCATCCCGGCAGGAAAATGTCAAATACTATTTGAGAAAATTTCTCTTTTTTGATATAATGATCCCGGAAAATGAGGTGATCCCCTTGAAAAAATGGTTCGCTGCCGTACTTCTGGTAGCATTGGTCCTGACGGGCTGCGGCCCAAAGCAGCCAGAGGCGCATGAGGCACAGCTTTTTGCCATGGACACGCTGATGAGCCTGCGCATCTGGGGCGATGAGGCCCTTGTCACGCAGACGGAGGACACGCTCCGTTCGCTCGAAGCCCTGCTTTCCGCCACGGCAGAGGACAGCGACATCGCCCGCCTGAACCGGGACGGCACGGCGGAGCTGCAGCCACAGACCGCAGACCTCCTGCAGCAGGCGCTGGATTGCGCCGCGCGCACGGGCGGAGCCTTTGACCCGACAGTCTATCCCCTTGTCTGTCTCTGGGGCTTCCCCTCCGGAAAATATCATATCCCGACGGAGGCCGAGCTGACCGGAGCGCTCGCGCACACCGGCGTGCAGCATCTGCAGCTGGACGGCGCGGCGGCTGCCCTCGATGCGGGCTGCAGCGTCGACCTCGGCGGCATTGCCAAGGGCTATGCGGCAGAGCAGTGCGCGCATCAGCTGGAGGAGACCGGGGCGCAGGCCGCCATGCTCTCGCTCGGCGGCAATGTGCAGACCGTCGGCAGCAAGCCGGACGGCACGGCATGGCAGGTCGGCATCGCCGACCCGAAGGACCCGTCGAGCGCGATCGCCGTCGTGCGCTTTACCGGCTCGAAGGCCCTTGTGACCTCGGGCGACTATCAGCGCTATTTTGAGCAGGACGGCGTCCGCTACCATCACATTCTCGACCCGCAGACCGGCAGGCCGGTGCAGAACGGCCTGCGCTCCGTGACGATCCTCGCGGACAGCGGCACGCTGGCAGATGGGCTTTCCACGGCCCTGTTCGTCATGGGGCTGGAGCGGGCAACGGAATTCTGGCGTGCTTCGTCCGATTTTGAGGCCGTTTTCATCACGGAGGACGGCACGATCTGCGCCACGGAAGGCGCGGCCGCCCTGCTGACGGACTGCACGTTTACGGAGCTGACGCGATGAAGACAAGATTCTGGATCCTGCTGTTTCTGTCCATCGCCGTGGTCTGCGCCGGGCTGTCCATATGGCTGCTCGGCGGCAAGGCCGAGACAACGGCGGAGGTCTATTCCGACGGGAAGCTCGTGCAGACGATCGATCTTGCCGTCGACGGCGAATACCGCATCGAGTCCGGCGGCGGCTGGAACATCCTGACCGTCTCCGGCGGGAAAATCGCCGTCACATCGGCCTCCTGCCCCACGCAGGACTGCGTGCATCACGCCGCAGCGGACCACGGCGCGCCCATCGTCTGCCTGCCGAACCGGCTCGTCGTGCAGTTCAGCACGCCGTCGGAGTTGGATGCCCTGCTCGGCTAGACCCGGCGGATATTCTGCGAAATTTCCTGCAGGACCTCCCCTGCCTCCATCGTGTAGTCCGGCCGCACAGCGACATCGCCCAGCGACACCATGCCGACGAGCCGCCCGTGCTCCTGCACCGGCAGACGCCGCACCTGCTCGCGCGCCATCAGGCGCGCGGCCTCATCGACACTCCGGTCCGGCTCCGCCGCCAGAACGCGCCGCGTCATGATCTCCGCAACGCGTGTGCGCTCGGGGTCGTCCCCTGCCGCCACACAGCGCACAACGATATCCCGGTCCGTCACCATGCCGCGCAGCCGCCCGTCCCGGCTGCACACCGGCAGCGCGCCGATGTTGTGCTGCGACAGGAGCCGCGCCGCCACGGCGACAGTCTCCTCCGGCGAAATGGCAATGATCCGGCGGCTCATGACCTCTTTGACCTGCATTGCAGTCCCCTCCCTGATAAAAACCGCCTGCCCCGACGATGCCGGGACAGGCGGTCGTTTCTTTTAGTATGGGAACGCGGCAGGCAAATTATACCGGTTTTGTCTTATTTATGAAAGCGCGCGTCGATAGCAGCAGCGGCCTTCTTGCCTGCACCCATGGCGAGGATAACGGTTGCAGCGCCGGTCACGGCGTCACCGCCGGCATACACGCCGTCGCGGGTGGTCATGTTGTCCTCGTTGACAACGAGGCAGCCCTTCTTGTTCGTCTCGAGACCCGGCGTCGTGGAGCGGATGAGGGGGTTCGGGGACGTGCCGAGGGCCATGATGACGGTGTCGACGGCAAGCTGGAACTCGCTGCCCTCGATGGCGACCGGACGGCGGCGGCCGGAGGCATCCGGCTCACCGAGCTCCATGCGGACGCATTCCATCGCGCCGACGCGGCCATTGCCGTCGTCGAGGATCTTCGTCGGGTTGCACAGGACGTGCAGCTCGATCCCCTCTTCCTTGGCGTGATGCAGCTCTTCCAGACGGGCGGGCATTTCCGCCTCGCCGCGGCGATAGACGATGTACACATGCTCCGCGCCGAGACGTTTCGCGCAGCGCGCGGCATCCATGGCAACGTTGCCGCCGCCGACGACCGCAACGGCGTTCGAACGGATGACCGGCGTGTCGCTCTCGTCGCGATAGCCCTTCATGAGGTTGATACGGGTCAGGTACTCGTTGGCAGACATAACGCCCTTGAGCGCCTCGCCCTCGATGTGCATGAACATGGGCAGGCCTGCACCGGAGCCGACGAACACGGCCTTGAAGCCCATCTCCTCGAACAGCTCGTCGATGGAAAGGACCTTGCCGATGACCATGTCGGTCATGACATGCACGCCCATGGCCTCGAGCTTCTTGACCTCGTTGGCAACGATGGCCTTCGGAAGACGGAATTCGGGGATACCATAGACCAGAACGCCGCCTGCGGTGTGCAGGGCTTCAAAAATGGAGACCTCATAGCCCTTCTTGGCCAGCTCGCTCGCACAGGTCAGGCCGGAGGGGCCGGAGCCAACGACGGCGACCTTGATGCCGTTGCTCTCGGGCTTCTCGGGCATCTTGTTGACGTTCTCGCGATACCAGTCGGCGACGAAGCGCTCCAGCCGGCCGATGGCGACCGGCTCGCCCTTCACGCCGCGCACGCACTTGCTCTCACACTGGGACTCCTGCGGGCAGACACGGCCGGACAGGGCGGGCAGAGCATTCGTGGAGGTGATGACCTCGTAAGCGCCGAGGAAATCGCGCTCGGCGACCTTTGCGATGAACTCCGGAATGCGGATGTTGACGGGGCAGCCCTCGACGCACTTCGGATTCTTGCAGTGCAGGCAGCGGCCTGCTTCCTCCACGGCCATCTCCTCGGTGTAGCCAAGGGAGACCTCTTTGAAATTCTTATTGCGGACGTCCGGTGCCTGCTCGGGCATCGGGGTCTTGGTCAGAGTCATATTCGGCATGCTGTGTTCCTCCTCAGCGAATGAGCTCATGCGCCAGCTTGTCCATGCGGCACATATGCGTCTTCTCGTTTTCTGCTTCCTGATCGCGGTAGACACCGTTGCGGTTCATCAGCTCGGCGTAGTCGACCTTATGGCCGTCGAAATCCGGGCCGTCCACGCAGGCAAACTTCACTTCGCCGCCGACCGTCACGCGGCAGCCGCCGCACATGCCGGTGCCGTCGACCATGATCGGGTTGAGGGACACGGTGGTCTTGACGCCGAAGGGCTCAGTCGTCTTGGAGACGAACTTCATCATCGGGATCGGGCCGATGGCGAGGACCTCGTCATAGTGCGTGCCGGCCTCGAGCAGCTGCTGGAGCTTCACGGTAACAAAGCCGTGCTCGCCGTAGGAGCCGTCGTCCGTCATGAGGTACAGATGGTCGCTGCAGGCCTTGAACTCGTCTTCCAGAATGACGATATCCTTGCTGCGGAAGCCGACAATGACATCGACCTCGGCGCCTGCCTCCTTGAACGCCTGAGCGGACGGAAGAGCGATCGCACAGCCGACGCCGCCGCCGACTACACAGACGCGCTTGATACCCTCGGTGTTCGTGGGCTTGCCGAGCGGACCGACGAAGTCCTGAATATAGTCGCCCTCGTTCATCGCGCCGAGCATCTTCGTCGTCAGGCCGACCTTCTGGAAAATAATGGCTACCGTACCCTTTTCGCGGTCGTAGCCTGCGATGGTCAGGGGGACACGCTCACCGGTCTCATCCACGCGGAAGATGATGAACTGACCGGCCTTCGCCTTCTTGGCGACAAAGGGAGCCTCGATCTCCATCAGAGTAACGGCAGAATTCAGCTCTTTCTTGCGGACAATTTTGAACATGCGATTCATCCTTTCAATGTCGGAAGTACGACTTCCCTTACTCACGCTTTTCATTATAGCACAATACGGCTGTTTTTCAAGGAAAAACACGAAATCCGTCCGAAAAATTTGCCGGGATCACGATCTCGCCGCGCGGAATGCGCTCCCATGAGAAGCGGGAGACGAGGTCTGCGGCGCGGACCGGCTCCGGCCCCGGCTGCAGGCCGGCCAGCTGTGCCAGCCTGCCGACGAGCTGCTCCGGCGTACAGCGCGCGCGGAGCGCCTCCATGTCAAGGTCACGTTCCCGCTTGCTCAGGCGACGTCCGTCCGGCGCAACAAGCAGCGGAACATGGTAATATTGCGGTGCGGGATAGCCGAAAACGGAGAACAGCCACAGCTGCCGCGCCGTGGAGCCCAGCAGATCGCAGCCGCGCACGACCTCCGTCACGCCGCCGAGCGCATCGTCGCACACAACGGCAAGCTGATAGGCATACACGCCGTCGGAGCGTCGGACGATAAAATCGCCGCAGGTCTCGGCGAGCCGTTCTGTCTGCGGGCCGCAGACACCGTCCCGGAATGAGACGGCGATGTCCGGCACACGGACGCGCCACGCGGGGCGGCGGGTCTTTGCGGCGCGCTGCTCCGGCGTCAGGTCGCGGCAGGCACCGGAATAGAGCACCGTGCCGTCCGAGGCATGGGGCGCAGAGGCGTCGTGCAGCTCACTGCGGGAGCAGTAGCACGGGTAGATCAGGCCCTGCTCCTCCAGTTTTGCAAAATGTGCGGCATAGACCGGGCTTCTCGTGCTCTGCGGCGGCATCTCGCCGTCCCAGTCCAGCCCGAGCCAGCCGAGGTCCCTCCGCAGCTGCTCGGCATAGGCCGCACGGCTGCGCTGCGGGTCAAGGTCCTCGATGCGCAGCAGCATACGCCCGCCCTGCGACCGGACGGAAAGCCACGCGAGCAGCGCGGTAAAAATATTGCCCAGATGCATACGCCCGGTCGGGCTGGGCGCAAAGCGGCCCGTCACAGCGGGATCTCCCGCACGAGGTTCCGCAGCGGATCTCCGGCGGCATAGCGCTCCAGATTCTCCGCGCAGATGCGCCAGATGCGCTCCTCCGTCTGCGGCAGGTGGCCGAAGCTCACGCCCGCGACATGCGGCGTCAGGATACAGTTTTGCAGGTTCCAGAGCGGATGCGCGGCAGGCAGCGGCTCCGGGTCCGTCACATCAAGGCCTGCGCCGAACAGGTGGCCGCTCTGCAGCTCCCGTGCCAGCGCATCGGCATCAAGAAAGCTGCCGCGCCCGACGTTCACAACGACGGCGTCCTGCGGAAGCAGAGCAAGGCGCTCCGCGCTGAGCCACCCGGCCGTCTCCGGCGACTGCGGCATCGCGCCCAGGACGAAGTCCGCCGCGGGCAGCAGGGTCTCTGCCTCGTCCAGCCGGACAAGGCGGTCAAAGCCGGGGCGATCCGGCGAGGTCCGGCGGCAGACGCCGAACGTCTTCACACCAAAGGCCTGCAGGCGGCGGGCAATGCACCCGCCCAGATCGCCCGCGCCGAAGATAAGGGCCGTTCCCCCTGCCACGCGCCGCTCGGAGCCGAGATCGTTCCAGTTCCCCTGCCGCGCATAGGCGGGCAGGCGGCGGCACAGGGCCAGCAGCATCCCGATCGCATGCTCCGCGATCGTTTCGCCGAACGCGCCGGAGGCCGTTGTGAGCAGCACACCGCGCGGGAAGCCGCCATGCAGATAGCGGTCTGCGCCCGCCCATGTCATCTGCAGCCAGCGCAGCTGCGGCGCGTTCTGCAGGGCCTCGAGCGTCGGCTCGCCGATGACAGCCTCGGCCGTCTGCAGGCAGGGCGTTTTCTGCACGGTGAACCAGCGGGACGCTGTTTCCAGAAACCAGTCCGGAGCATACGGGGCATACTCCGCCTCGATCATCAGTTCACGCATCGCTGTCCTCCGGCAGGTCGACCAGGATCGGCACATGGCCCAGCGCGGGCAGCAGCTTTTCCGTCAGATCCTGCGTGGAAAAGGCCAGCGAGCTCGTGTTGATGCAGGGATGGCAGCCGAAGCGTGGGGCCTGCAGCACGGCGCGGTCGATGACGAGCGCGACCTCCCCCGCCGTGTCGTTCTGCAGGGCCAGCACCGTTGCGGAGCCGGGCGTCACGCCGAGCAGGCGCTCCATGTCCTCCGGCGGGCCGAACGACAGGCGCGCGCAGCCGAGCTGGGAGGACAGGTCCTTCGTGTGGAACGGCTTGCCGCCCGGCATGAGCAGCAGGTAGAATTTCGTCTTCTGCCGGTTGCAGAGGAAGAGATTTTTGCAGATAGAGATGTGCAGCACACCCTCTGCGGCATGGCACAGCTCCATGGTCATGGCGGCGTCATGGTCGACGCGTTCATAGGCGATGCCAAGCGAGTCGAGCAGGTCGTAGCACGCCGTCTCTTTTGCGCTGCGCGGGTCGGACGGTCTGCCGCTGTGGCAGACCGTGTCAATGTGAAATGTCTCTTCCATGTCAGCCTCCGTAGATATCATCCGGTGAGACATCCGTCTCATAGGGATTGAGATAGGCGTTGACAACATCGGCCGTTTCATAGGGGTCGGCCAGAACATACATACCGTCGCCGCTGAACGTATAGGGGATGGTGAGCGTCTGCAGGTTCGACGTGCCGCACAGGGCGACGGACTCTGCCAGCCAGACGAGATTGCGTGTGCTGAGGTCCGTAACGGTATGCGCCGAGAGCAGCCGCGCCGCCGAGGGCAAACGCCAGAGGTTCCAGACGGAGACCCACTGGTGCATGGCAGCCAGCATGAAATCCCGCTGCACGTTTACGCGCTGCAGATCGGCCATGGCATAGCCGGAGCGGAAGCGCACAAGGCCCATGGCCTGCTCGCCGTTCAGGCGCTGCATACCGGCCTTCAGATCGATGGTCAGGTCCTGCGCAGGGTCGCTGTAATCCATATCGCAGGGAACGTCGAATTTCACGCCGCCCATCTTGTCGACGAGATCGACAAAGACATCCAGATCGATGAGCACATAGCCGTCCGGCCGGAAGCCGATCAGCTCCGTGACATAGTCCATCAGGGCCTCCATGCCCTCCTGATCCTTGCCGTTCACGCCATAGGCGATATTGATCTTATGCGGCGTATAGGTCGAATTGACCTTCGTATCGCGCGGGATGCTCAGCAGTGTCAGCCGTTTGGCGCTGCGGTCGACGCTCAGCAGCATGACGGTATCCGTCCGGTCGCCGGATTTGTCCGTTCCGGCAAGCAGGATCGTCGAGCATCCGTCGCGGCGTGCGCCGAGAGCCTCCTCGGCCTTCGGCTGCTTGGCCAGCAGCAGCATCGCGCCGATAACGAGCGCAAACAGCACAAGCAAAATGAGCAGGAGCTTGCCGAGTCCGCGCGCAAAGCGGTGCTTTTTCTTCTTTTTGGGCGGCTCGGCATCATAGCCGGATTCCGGCACGGCGCGGTGCCTGCGCGGCTGCTCCTCGCGGCGCGGCGCACGCTCCGGCTCCCGGCGGGAGCGCTGAGACTGGCGGCGAGGCGGCTCGTAGTCGTCCTCCTCCACCGGGCCGAGATAGGTCGTCGGCTCCTCCCGGCGCTGCGGGGCTGCGCCGCGGCGGAAGTCGGAGTTATAGGCATGAATCACGGGGCCGGAGACGGAATTCTGCTGCCGTCTCGGCGGCTGCTGCGTCTGCAGCGTCGGGTCCTCGCAGTCCTCATACAGCTTATCGGCAAAGCCGCGCTCATAGGGATCGTCCGCGTCGTGCCGGTCATCCAGAATTTTGCGGATGTCGCGCAGCAGGTCCTCGTCGTCCTGAGCGGGCTGATTTCTCGGGTCCATCGGGATACCCCCTTTCTTTCCCTATTTTACACCAGCTTTCGCACAATGTAAAGACGGCAAAACGGGGGCCGCTTCCGCGCCCCCCCAAGGAATGCCAATACCCGTATAAAAGCAAAAAGCAGCACCACATTATTCAGCGAGAGCATTCGGCGAGATATTTTTTGTCGAGCCGAGGTTTGGAAAGTGCAGGCGTACTTTGTGTACTCCAAACTTTCCAAACCGATGGATCGGCAGAAAAGATCCGGCGAAGGCCGAAGCTGCAAGGATGTGGTGCTGCGTAAATCAAAGTGACCAGTTCTGGCTGCCGTTCTGCAGGTCCACCATGTGGGTGTAAAGCCCGTTCTTCGCATAAAGCTCGTTGGGACTCCCCTGCTCGGCCACAACGCCGTCAGCCAGCACGACGATCTTGTCCGCTCCCGCGACGGTACGCATCCGGTGCGCGATGATCAGGACCGTCTTGTTGCGGATCAGGCGGGACAGCGCCGTCTGGATGAGCGTCTCGTTCTCGACGTCCAGACTGGCCGTCGCCTCGTCGAGCAGGATGATGGGCGCATCCTTGAGGAAGGCGCGCGCAATGGAAATGCGCTGGCGCTCACCGCCCGAAAGGGCGCAGCCGTTTTCGCCGATGTCGGTGTTCCACTTGTCCGGGAGCTTTTCGGCAAATTCGTCGCAGTTGGCAAGCTTTGCCGCCGCGAGGACCTCCTCATCCGTCGCGTCCTTGCGGCCGAGGCGGATATTCTCCAGAATGGTATTGTCAAACAGCGTGACATCCTGAAAGACAATGGAATACAGGCTCATGAGTTTTTCCGGGTCGATCTTTGAAACATCCATGCCGCCGACCGTGATGCTGCCCTTCTGATAGTCCCAGAAGCGCGCCGCCAGCCGGGACACGGTCGTCTTGCCGCCGCCGGACGGACCGACGAGGGCCGTGACCTGTCCCTGCTTTGCCGTGAAGGACACGTCCTTCAGGACCGTCTCGCCGGAGTTGTAGGCAAAGCCCACATGGTCAAACACGATATCGCAGCCCTGATTGCTCAGCTGCTCGCTGCCGGTCTGGATCGGGTATTCCAGAATCTCATTCATGCGCGCCACATTCGTCCGCATGGCGATGACAGCCGCCAGATTCTGCAGCGCGCCCTGCATCGGATCATACAGGCGGGAAGCCACGAGCAGAAACAGGAACAGCGTCAGCACGTCGATGCGGCCGCTCAGCAGCAGCACGGAGCCGGTCAGCGCCACGGAGGCGATGCCGAGCTTCAGGACCGTACCGGCCGAGGTCACGAACACGGCGTTCGTCAGCTCCGCCGCGATCGTCTGCTTTTCCACGGCACGGATCTTCCGGGAAAGGCCGCCGAGATAGCCCTGCTCTGCATTGCTGGCCTTCAGGTCGCGGATCGATTCGATATACTCCTGAATGCCGTCGGCGCAGGTCATTTTCACGGCCATGGTCCTGCTCTGCACGCGGTCCTGCACGCGATAGCTGCAGAGCACGATGGCCGCAGATACCGGGATGACCCACAGCGCGGCCAGCGCCATGCGCCAGTCGAAGAGGAACAGGCCCAGCGCGATGAGCACCGTGGAGATGAGCGAGCCGAATAGGCCGGGAATGAAGTGCGAGCAGGTCTTCTCCAGCACCTCACAGTCTGCCATGATGGTGCTGGTCAGGTCGGCCAGGTCGCGCTTGCCGAAGAAGGACAGCGGAAGTCTGCGCAGGCGCTCGGCGAGCGTCAGGCGGCGGATACCGCTCTCCTGATAGGTCGTAAAGTAGGTGCCGTTATACTGGAACCACGTCGTCAGAAGGATCAGGGCAAAGCAGGCAACGCAGCCGCAGACATAAAATGCGGTCCTTCCCGCTGCGCCGCCCGCCATCAGGTCGCGGACGAGCGCATACAGCAGGCTCGTGGGCAGCATAAAGGCGATGTTCTGCGCGGCGCAGGCCAGCACGCCCCGGACGAGTCCCCGCGTGCCCTCCGGGGAGCTTGCCGTTGCTCTCTGGATCTTTTTCAGCATGCCGGTCCCTCCTTTTCGACCTTCCAGCGAACCGAGGACTGATAGTCCTGCCACATTTTTGCAAACAGGCCGTTCCGGGCGCAGAGGTCGCCCTTCGTGCCCGCCTCGGCGATCCTGCCGTCCTGCACCACATAGATACAGTCGTCGTTCACAACGGTAGACAGACGGTGGGCGATCATAACGACGGTCTTGCCCTTCGCCAGCTCCGCAAACGCGGCCTGCACCTTCGCCTCGTTGTCGGGGTCGGCAAAGGCCGTGGCCTCATCGAGGATCAGGATGGGGGCATTTTTCAGCATGGCGCGCGCAATGGCAATGCGCTGCTGCTCGCCGCCGGAGAGATACACGCCCTTCGAGCCGATGACGGTATGGATGCCGTCCGGGAATTTTTCGATAATATCCATGCACTGCGCAGCCCGCAGGGCGGAAAGCGCCTCTGCCTCCGTGGCGTCGGGCCTGCCCAGCTTGACGTTGTCCAGGATGCTGCCCTTGAGCAGGCGGCTGTTCTGGAACACGAATGAGACCGTGTCCATCAGCTCTTCCTTCGGGATATCGCGCACGTCCGCGCCGCCGACGCAGATGCTGCCGCTGCCCACGTCGAAGAAGCGGCAGATGAGGCTTGCCAGCGTGGACTTGCCGCCGCCGGACGGGCCGACGAGCGCCACGGCCTGTCCCGGGCGGATGTCCATGGAAACGCCGCGGATCACGTCCGTCCTGCCGTCATAGCTGAACCGCACATCATGCAGGGCGATCGAGCTGTCCTTCGGGTGCTGCGGCTTTTCACTCACGGACACAGGCGCCTCGTCCAGCACGGAGTCGATGCGGCTCAGCGCATCGGCCACGATCATCTTGTTCTCGCTCATATACATGATCTTCGTCAGCGTCAGCGAGATGACCGGCGTGATGATGATATAAAACAGCAGATTCAGCAGGAATTCCGGGGTAACGCCGTTTCTCGTCAGCAGCAGGCCGCCCGCGATGAGGAAGGCAAACACGCCGTTGATGGCCGCCGTATAGAAGAGCATCGGCATCCGCAGCTCTTTCGTGTAGGCAATGACCCACTTTTCATATTCGTCGATCGTCGCCTTGAACTTTTTGAACGAAAACACGGACTGACCGAACGTCTTAACGACCGGAATGCCGCGGACATATTCCACGGCCTCGCCGGACATGGCGGCAAGGGCATTGCCGTACTGGCGCATTTTCTCCGCCATGCGCTTGCCGGTCATGGCCGACATGATCACAAAGCCGAGGGCCACCGGCACAAGGCTCAGCAGGCCCAGCCGCCAGTCAAAGACGAACAGCAGCACCAGCAGGCCGACCGGCGTGGCCATGGCGGCATACTGATCCGGCAGCTGATGGGCAAGATAGGTCTCCGCCGCGCCGGTGCTCTCCTGAATGACCTTGCGGAGCTTGCCGCTGCCGTAGCGCTCCGTAAAGCCCAGCGGCAGCCGGGCAAGATGCTCCGAAACGGCGAGCCGCAGGTTCGTCGCCACGCGAAAGGCCGACAGATGGGAGCACAGCAGCGCGCAGACATAGATGAGATACGACAGCGCAGCAAACAGCACCGCCATCCAGCCGTAATGCGGGATGTTGACCGCCCGGGAATAATCCGGCGCAGCATTCAGCACATCGCGCAGGATCATCCAGATGTACAAAAACGGGACCAGCGCCACCAGCGCGCTCAGGGCCGACAGGACCCAGGAGACATAGGTAAAGACCCGATGCCCCCCGGCATACTCCATCAGCCGCGACAGATCCGATCGTTTCTTCAATGGTTTTCCCCTCCTTTTTTCTGTAATCGTTAATCGTGGTTTTCAGCGCACCCGCCGGAAAACGGGTGCGCTGAGCTTCCTCTTTACTCCGCTTCGGTCAGGTTCTCCGTCACGAACAGCTCGATCACGTTCTTCATGCTCTCCTGATCGTAGTCCACGGCGATCGCAGCGGCGTTCCAGTAGGCATAATTGCCCTCGAACCAACTCTGCAGGTCACTGAGGTCCTCGGCATAGCGGAACTCCAGATGATAGGTCGTCTCCATCGTGTCCGGGGAGAAGGCGAAGTAGGTAAAGTCGCCGGAATCCGCGTCGTCGCTCTGGTAGAACAGGAAGCCGTTCTCATTTTCCTCGTCGAGCTTGTGATAGGTATGGGAGAAGACCTCATTGCCCTGCGCGTCCAGACCGGAAATGGTGTGGCCGTCCATGACGAAGCGGTCCACGCCGCCGCGGAAATAGCAGTTGAACGCCATGCTCTCGGGGTCCGCCGCATACTTTTCGGAAGCCTCCGGGCCGTAGGGCTCTGCCATGCACATGGCAAGCAGCGTATCCGTCGCGGTCTCGGCGTTCTCCGCGCCGACGAGCGGCGTCGTGGCATCGATCCACAGGTCGCGGTACTCCGCCTTGGCCAGCTGCGGGAACAGCTCCTCATAGGTCCCGCTGATGGTCGTCAGATAGTCGCCGGTCTCCTGCGCCGCAGTGGGCTGCGCGGTCTCCGCATCCGGCTTGCTCTGTGAGCAGCCCGCAATGGCCAGCAGGCAGAACACACATAACACGATTGCTGCAATTCTCTTTTTCATGATGCACCTCCAGGTTATATCGGACAGCACCGCACAATTCATCGAGAGCATTCGACTGGGCTCCGGCGAAGGCCGAAGATGCAATTGCGTGGGCTGTCTTGGTTAGTGTTCTCTAACCAGTGCATACTCTACCATATTTCCGTCTCGCAGACTACTCCGTTTTGGTTCCGATGCTCTGTTTTGCCTTTGCATCCGTGCGGTACTGCGACGGTGTCACGCCGTAGCGCTCCTTGAAGCAGGCCGAAAATTTGCTGGCATTGTCATAGCCCGCATCCTGCGCGATCTCCGTCACGGGCCTTGCGCTGCGCACGAGCTCGACCGCCGCCTGCTCGAGCCGGTATTCCTTGATGTAGTGATAGACCGGCACACCGTAAATTTGCTTGAACAGCTTCTGCAGGTGCGATACGGACATCTCGTGCTCCGCCGCCAGCCGGGAAAGCGAGGTATAGCCCTCGCGGTCCGTCAGCAGATGGTCTCGGATATGGCGGATCAGCTCCGCCTGCCGGGCCGAGCAGTAGGCATCCGTCCCGGCCCCGCGCGGGATGCTGCTGAGCAGCATCAGGAGCTCCAGCACCTTGAGCCGCAGGAACGCAGGGTCCAGATAGGCGGCGCTCTCATACAGCTCCCGGAACACATGCTCGCAGCGCGGGCCCGCCGGGCTGCAGCGATACCACTTGTCGCCCAGCAGATTCTGCTGCAGAGCGGAAAAATCGACACGGAAGGCCGGGGCATTGCGCTCGACCCAGCGCCGGGCGCGCTCCGGATCGACCTCAAGGCAGATGCCCTCATAATAGCCCAGCGGGAAATGCGACTCGGAACGCGAGCCATGCACGCCGTCATAGCAGCTGATGGCCATGTCGCCCGGCTTCAGCAGCACATGGTCCCGCAGGGAGAAGCGCGTTTCAAAGCGGCCGTTGGCGCAGAAATTGAGCTCCAGCAGGCCCTTCTGCGTGCGAAGCTCTGTATAGGACTCCATTTCGAGCCGCATCAGCATGGCGCTCACGCCGTCCAGCCACGAATAGCAGTGGATCTCGCCGTTTCCGTCCGCCTGCGCAAAGCCGCCGCTCTGCCCGGCCTGATCCGGCGCCGCCGAAGCGCCGTCGTGGTAGATGATGTCGATCACTGTCATTCCCTCCTGTCTGCGTTACTCCCCAGTGACGGCAGGAACGCCCGGATCGTTTCGATGAATTTTTCTGCCTGCAGGACCGTGGTCAGATGGCCGCCGGAGACATAGGCGATGCGCGGCTCGTGCATCAGGCGGATGAGGGCCCGCTGCATTTTTTCGGAAAAGTAGTCGTCCTTCTCCTGCCTGTAGTCCCGGAAGATCGTCTCGAACATATCCTGCGCATAGGCGGCCTCCTCGGGACCTTCGCCGCGAAGATGGCTCATGCCGAGCCGGATGAGCTTCGGCTTCAGCTTTTCATAGTTGCAGTGCTTCAGGTACCACAGTGCCAGCGGCGCAAAGAAGGATTGCCTTTTCAGGCTCTTGATGGTATTCGCGTCCAGCCCGCCGGTGGAGATCAGCACGAGTCCCCGGTCTCACCGGGATATTTCTGCACATAGACCTGCGCCACCATGCCGCCGTCGGACGTGCCGGTGCAGGCAGAGAGCATCCGCAGAATTCCCGTCGGCGATTCCTGCTCCGTGCCCCAGCCGAGGATCAGATCCCCCGCAAGATGCAGCAGGGACGCACCGATCGTCAGCAGCTTCCGGATCCGCGGCACATCGAGCTTTTCCGATATTCCGATCGAATGAAAATGACTCATCTGGTTTTCCTCCTGTAGCCGCAGTCGCAGTACGGCCCGCCGGAGGCGAGCGTATACTCTCGCACGAAATCCGCCGTTTCACCCGCCTCGGCCATGGTGTAGTCCAGGTGGCAGAGGGCCGGCGTCAGGTCATAAAGCCCCAGCTCCTTCATCAGCGTGCAGATGCCGCACTGCGTAAAGCGCGCCTCATAGCCGCTGCCGTCGGGGTAGGCATAGTATTCCATGTTCCAAGAATACGGGTTGCGGTCCGCCGCCTTCAGCGCGGCTGTGGCCTGCATCCCCGCGATGTCCTTTTCCGTGAATTTCTTTTTTCCGCTCTTGCGGCAAAACCACTTCATCGGCTTTGTCATCATCGCGTCGGCATAATAGACCGTCAGGCGCTCCACATCCGGACGCTCCGGCATGGAGCAGATGAACGCGCCGAGCATGGCGCAGTTGACGATGTTCATCTGAAACCGGTCGGCCTTTTCAAACGCGGGCAGCTTCGCAATGAGCTTCCGGTACTGCGGCTTCGCCCTTTTCATGATCTCCTTTGCCGCCGCGGCGTCATAGCCGAACACGACCGTCAGCTGTCTGCGGAACGACCCTGCAAACAGCGCCCACATTCCCAGGGGCATCCCGATGTATTTCATATTTCGCCTCCAAAGCCGATCCTGACGATCTGCATGTTCATGCTGCGGTCGCCAACCCGCGCAAGGACGCGGAAAAAGCCGCTGACGGACGGGTCCTTCAGATCGTGGTAGCCCAGCATATAGCCCCGGCTGGAGATCTGCAGGCGGCTGTCCCACGGGCCAAGCTCGGCTTTGGCATCCGCAACGGCAAAATACGCGCCGACGTCCTTGATCTTCGCATCCCGGATCCATGTTTTCAGCATCAGCTGGACGGCCTTTTCGTTGGCCGCGTCAAAGACCAGCACGCCGCCGGGGAAAGCCGCCGCCATGCGCTGCACGAGCGCCCGGACCTGCTCCCTCAGAAAATAATAGAACACGCCCGCCGCAAAGAATATTGCGCCGCCGGAGGCGTCGATGCGGTCGAACCACGCCGTGTCGTTCAGGTCGCATGGGATGTTCTCCTCCCGCGGCCCGGCGGGCAGCAGCTCATCGCGCACACGGATGACATCCGGGAAATCCAGATTGTAAAGCTTACAGCTGCCGTTGTCGCAGCTGCGGCCGGTCGCATCCAGCCCGCAGCCGAGGTTCACAACGGCCGCATTCGGGTGCGCGCGCAGATAGTCCCGCACCTCAAAGGCCAGATCGTTCTGGCGCATGGCGACCTCCAGAAAACCGAAGCGCTGCATCAGGCTCCGGGACTTTTTCTCCAGCGCAGAAAAATCATAGTCGATCTCCCCGAACAGGCGGACGGCCGTCTCGTCCCGGTAAAGATTCGGATACAGCTCCGTGCACATTTTCCGCGCATAGAGCGGGATGATCAGGGTCTCCTGTACGGTATTTTTCTCAATTTTGTAGTTCATAGATTGCCCTCACTTCATGATCCTCAGCGCTGCCGAACGCAAAATGCATCTACCGGTTCCGCCGGTAGCCCGCCTCGTCGCGGTATTCGGGATGGTCCTTCAGATATGGGTCCCGGCTGCCGCAGATGGTATAGTCGCATTTACAGCCGTTTGCGCAGGTCGTCGTCCGCACCAGCTTCGCGCCGATCAGCTCCATGGCCGCATAATCCACGTTGCACAGGGCGGGCATGATATCCGTCAGCCCGTTGCGGATGGCAAATTCCGCCGCAGGGCAGGCCGTAAATTCATAATAGATCGGTTTGTCCTTCTCGTAGGGCGCGACCGTCATTTCGTAATCGTGCCATTTGTCGCAGCGCCCCTTTGCCGTTAAGAAGGCGCGATGCATCAGTCTTTTGAAAAACGGCTTGTTGCAGTCCACGAATTTCAGCTTGCGGAAAGCAGGCAGGACCAGAGCCTCCTCCATCTCCTCGATCTCGCGAAAGGACGTGACGTCCCTGCACGCGACATAATAGCTCAGGATGGCGATGCAGTCATAGGTGCCGCCGCTGCCGTTGTGGAAGTTCTTCTTCCCGCCGAGGTCGGTGCGCCAGTCGGAGAGAAAATCAACATATTGCCGCTGGACCCGCTCCCAGACCGCCTCGCGCTCCGCCTCCGGATAGTGCTGCGCGATCCGTGCGCGAATTTCTTTTTTGCAGGGACCGGAGTACAGCACATGGCAGCTCCGCTCAAATTGCAGCTCGTTGTCCTTCATCGCCCGACCCCCTTCAGATAGCCGCTCTTTGACCGCTCCTCCGTGTCGTCCGACTCATCGTAGGCATCATAGGGCGCGGAAGGGTCGTGCACTCTCTTTTTGAACGGTGAGCAGAGCTTGTCCTTATGCGCAAAGGCAAAGGTGAAGTTGTCCGTCCAGCCGGTGTGGCCGGTGAGGAACATCGGGTGCAGCTTCCGCGCTTCGAGCTTTGCCTCCAGCTCTGCCAGCGAACGCACCGCCAGCCGGTTATCCTCCGCCAGCGCGGAGATGAAGCTGTAGCCGCCGTCCGCTCCGAGCCAGATCGTATCGCCCGTAAACAGATACTTCCCGTCGATGAGATAGACCATGTGGCCCCAGGTGTGGCCGGGAACGAGGAAGCACTCGATGCGGATGCCGTCGATCTCAAAGGCCTCGCCGTCGTGCAGCAGGACCTTCTCATTGCGGATGGTGACCTGCGGCAGCTTGTAGAGATGATAGATCACCTTGCGGCGCACCTCGCCCGTCAGATAGCGGTTCTCGGTCTCGCCGACATACAGCTTCGCCTTCCGGAACAGGCCGGGGCTGTCCGCTTCGACCGCGCCGACGTGATCCGTGTCCTGATGCGTGATGAGGATATGCCGGATAGAACTCGGGTCTATGCCGAGCCAGCCCATCTTTTCCTCGAGCCGGCCGTAGTTATACCCGGCGTCGATCATGATGGTCGTGTCGCCCTTGCGGTAGAAGAAGATATTTGCCACCCACTCGCGCACACAGGCGACGTGCTCGTCGACCCAGCCGGTGTTCAGCGGCTTGAAGATCTCCTTGCCGCGGTACATTTTGCTCATTTCTTTTTTCTGGAATTCCGTTGCCTTTTTGGACATATCCGTCCCTCCCTCAGTCTGGTTTCTCGTCCGTGAAAAACGCCTCGCCGGTATAATTCCGGCATCACAGGCTCCGCATGCTCCATTTGGGGGACGGCGCACAGCTATTTCCGGGCCAGCATGCACAGCCAGTCCTTTTCGTTCTTATGGATCTCGATGTCATGGAAGCCCGCCTGCTCCAGCGCAGCCTGCAGCTGCACATCGCGGTAGATCGTCATGCCCGCGATCCGCTCGGTCCATTTCTCGTCCTTGTCCGTGTCGCCGCTGGATTCGTTGCAGAGGAAAAATACCCCGCCCGGCTTCAGCACACGGAAGACCTCGCGGAAGCACTGCGGCAGATCAGGCCAGAAATAAACGGTCTCAAACGCCGTGACAGCGTCGAACCACGAGGCCGCAAAGATCATCTCAGCCACACTGCCCTGCCAGACCACGCAGCGTCCCTCACGGATGGCGGCATCATTGAGCTTGCGCGACTTTTCGACGCTGACGGCAGAATAGTCTATGCCCTTGACGATACCCTGCGGGCACCGCTTCAGGAGCTTTTTCAGATTCGCTCCGCCGCCGCAGCCGCAGTCCAGCACACGGGCATCCGGCGAAAGCGGCAGGAACCGCATGCCCCAGTGCGCCAGCGAGCGATGGCCGACATTCATCATGGAAACCATGAGCTTACCGCCAAGTCCTTCCGGCCTGCGGGTATTATCAAAGAAAGACATGCTACCTCACTTCCTCTCCAGAACGATGATCTTGTTGGAAATATTGCGGATGGCCGGTATTTTGCCCAGCAGCTTATAAACGGGCACAAACTCCGCCATGCCCTCCGTCAGGCTGTGCTCCTCCCGCAGGCGGAACTCCGGCAGCAGCGCGGCCAACGCCGCGCCGTTCTTCACGCCCCAGGTGAATTTTGCATGGCTGCCCTCGATCGACTTTTCCCGGAAGCGCTTGACGACCATGGGATTCATCGTCTCGGCCAGTACGGTCGCACTTTGGAAGCGCCCGGCGATCACGGAAAATATGCGCTGCACGTCTGTCTCCGTCAGATACATCGTCAGGCCCTCGATGATGACCAGTGCCGGGGTATCCTGCTCAGCGATGCACCCGCCCCAGTCGTCCATGGCGGACATGGCGATCTGCGAGATCGCACCATTTTCCGGCAAAAGCCTCTGCCGGACGGCAATGGTCTCCGGCAGGTCAAGGTTATACCAGCGGCCATAGCCCTCCATCCGGTAGCACCGCGTGTCCAGCCCGCAGGCGACGTTGACGACCGTACCGCCCGGATGCTCCTGCAGCCACGCGCCGGTCAGCCGGTCCAGCACGATGGTGCGGGCAATGACGCCGCTGTGCATGGCTTTGTCCCGGTCCGCCAGGGAGAAATCATATTGCAGGCCGCCGATGGTCTCCTCGGCCTTGCGGTCGCGGATCGCACCGCGCCCGCTGCTCTCCTTGGCGCGGGCATAGACCGTCTGCAACATCGTCTCCGGCACGCCGGAGAGCGTGATCGTTTCCTTTGTTTGCATGGGGCATTCCCCTTTCTATGCTGTAGGAGTAAGTTAGTATTGCCTAACCTCCCCTGCTTCAAAAAGCCGCCTCATAGCAGCCTCTTTTTCTTATTGTACCACCGGGAACCGAACTTTTCAACCACAGAATACGGGTTTTCTTCCCGAAAATGCAGCAAAACCCGCCGTGCGCATGCACGGCGGGCCCGGGAAAAGGCTTTGTTCTCTAGTTTGCCCGCTCGTTCAGATACTGCAGGAGCTGCTCGTCCGTCATGCCCGGCAGAACGGTCATGCGGCCGAGATCGATCAGCGTCTGCGGCAGGCCGACCACAACGGTGTTCACGCGGCTTTCGTCCGTCGTCAGGGTAACCTTATAGCCGCATTCGCGCAGCACGACATCGGTCAGCGTGGTATGCGCACCCTCGGGGAAGGCGATCACATCGGGCGCGGGAATGCCGAACGCCGCAAACGTTTCCGCTTCACGCGCCGCGTCGGCTCGCACGGCGTCGATATACTCCGTCTCGGATTCGCCGGGCAGCGGCAGCATATTCTCCCGCGCGGGCTTCACGGTCTCATAGGGCGGCCACTGGTGCATGTCGTAGGTATGAGAGCCGATGGAAATAAGGCCGGAGTCCAGCATTTCCGTGATCTCAGTCTGACCGAAGTGAGGCGTCAGGCTGTACTGCGTATCCTTGTAATAGCGGTCATGCCCGATCGAGCAGCCAATGGCAAAGATCGACGCATGGAAGCCAAGCTCCCGCAGAACGGGATAGGCATAAACGGCGTTGCTGGTATAGCCGTCGTCAAACGTGATCATGACCGGCTTTTCCGGAAGCGGCGTTCCCTGCTCCACAAACGCGATCAGCTCATCAAATGAGATCGGCGTATAGCCCTGCTCCTTCAGCAGGCGCATCTGCCGCTCAAACGTCTCGGGGTGCAAGGTGGTCTCGCTTTCCGGCTGATCCGGGTCGAGATGGTGATACAGCAGGATCGGGACGGTCGCGCTGCCGTTTTGAAGATAAGCGCTTTCCCCGGCGGCTTTCTTCAGCTGCGCTGCATCCGTTGACTCTCCCTGCCGGCAATAGGCCCCGAAGGCATCGGGCAGACCGACGCTCTCATCCCCGGCGATCCGCGCCAGTACGAGGTTGGCAGCAGCATTTCGCGTATGTGTTACGTCATAGAAGAATCGTTCGTCATAGGTCAGCGGTGTGATCGAGAAATTCCAATAGTCCGTCACGTCCGAGAGCGCCTGATAGAATGCATTCAGGGCGTCATTGTCGTACTGCTCGATCTGCTCCCGGCAGAACGGGGTGAGAATGACGGTCAGCTCCGTCCCTGCTTCTTCACACATTTCGCGGATCGCGGCGACATTCCCGGCACAGCGCTCGATGTCAGGGAGCGTTGTATCGGCCGTCTCTGAAAGGTAGTCCTCACCGTGGAGCGTAAGATAGTCCTGCAGGCTGCCGATGGATTCCACGTCGCGCAGCCGCTTGTCATAGGTCCCGCTTTCCGGCAGAAAGACGTCAAAGGTCTGCGGCATTTCTGTGTCCTTCCGGAGGGAGGACAGCTTTTCCATCGCAAAGGAAGGGCTTGCAAACAGGAAGCGGAGCTTGTAGGCCGCTTCGTTTTCCCCGCTCACCCGGTAATCGGGCACGGCGGTCAGGCCCTCCGTTTTACTGTGCAGAGCATAGGCATCGCTCAGCCCGAGCACAAGGACGATCCGCTTGACCTCGCCCTGCTCCAGCAGATAGCGGACCAGCTCGCGGTCATAGTCAGTGTCCGCTCCGTAGTGGAACATGTTATAGAAGCTGCCGCCGTAATACCGCTCCAACGTTTCCGGCAGATAGGATGCGGCAGAGGACGATCCGACTACAAACGAATCGTATTCGCCGGGCCGCTCGGAAATATAGCGCACCTTGCTGCCGCGCGGATTGAGCGTCTGCGCATAGGAATCCCACTGCAGCGGAGAGGCCTCAAAAACGCCGAAGGGATCGATGAGCCAATTGCCCAGGACACAGACGACGCCGACCAGCAGCAGCGCGCAGACGACAGTCAGAAGCCATTTTTTACCACGCAAGCAGGATCACCTCAGACATTTTCATAGACATAAGCAATGGGCGTATAGCCGGCGTTTCCATAGACGAACAGCACGACCGTCAACAGCGCCACAAACAGGATCAGGAACTGCACGAGCCACTTTCGCTCGCAGAGCCAGCGGGCAACGTCGGTCCCCCGCTCGGCGGCGAAACTGACGGCAAAGACCACGCCGAGCATGGGGACGACCTTCCAGAGCACGGGCAGCGAGAAGCCCAGCTCCGTAAACAGGGCAGCATGGACGCGGGTCACACCGAAGTGCAGCACCGTCTGCTTCAGCATCCCGAGCGCAGAACGCAGCGAAGACGCGTTTGAGAAGTACCTGCCGATGATGACCAGCAGATTCGTGCGGACAACGCCCCAGACCAGCGCTCCTTTTTTCGGGTCCTCCGGAGAAAGCCGGAGATGCTTCCGGATCGGCGCACGGAACATGGCGAGGGACATCCAGAAACCGTTCCACAGGCCATAGGCAATGTTGGCCATGCCGGGCCCCTGCCAGACGCCGACTGCGAGAAACACGAGGAACGTGCACAGACTCGGCACGATACACTTTGCGGCATCCAGCGGCATATGGCGGCGGCAGAACTGCGCGAGCCTGCCGAAAGGCTTGGAAAGTGCCAGCGGATAGAACAGGTAGTCCTTCATCCACTCGCCCAGCGAGATATGCCAGCGCCGCCAAAAATCGGAAAGGCTGACGGAAAAATAGGGGCGGCAGAAATTCTCCTGCATGGAGATGCCAAACAGGCGGGAGATGCCCATCATCAGGTCGATGCCGCCGGAAAAGTCGCAGTAAAGCTGGATGCAGTAGAGTGCCGCACCCAGAAAGCAGATGATGCCGGGGTAGGCCGCGTAACCGCCGTAGATCTTCGCCACGATCGGTGCAAGCGTATCTGCGATCATCGCCTTTTTCAGCACGCCATAGAGCATGCGCAGAAACCCGTGCTGGATATTATCCCAGGAAAAATCGTTTCCCTCCGTGAGCTGCGGCTGCAGATCGGCAAAGCGGTTGATCGGGCCCTGCACCAGCTGCGGAAAATAGCAGACAAACAGCGCATAGCGCAGAAATCCCCGCTCTGCCCGATGTTTGCCGCGGCTGATATCGATCAGATAAGCGGAGGTTTGGAAAATGTAGAAGGATATGCCGAGCGGCAGAAGAAAATGCGGCAGCGGCAGCTCCGTGCCAAGCACTGCATTGACGGAGGAAGCCAGAAAACCGCCGTACTTCAAAAGCGCCAGCGACGCAAAGTTCAGCACGAGCGACAGCGCCAGAACGCGGCGCTTTTTCCGGTCATTTGCGCGCTTCTGGCGCTTGCGCTCCTCCTTGGTCTCGGCAGCGGGCCGGAAGGCCGCAAGCCGGTCCAGCCACAGGCCGAAAAGATAGGTAAGCAGGATCGTCGCGGCAAGATAGCCCGCCATCCGAACGCCGTAGGTCAGATAAAACAGGATACTCGCCGCCAGAAGGACATATTGCCGCAGCCGCTTCGGGAACAGATAGTACAGCACGACCGCCGCGAGCGCAAAGAGCAAAAAGCTCAGACCCGTGATCGGCATGGCTTACTCCTCGTCCTTCAGCCTCTGCACCAGAGCATAGATCGCCTCGGCGGAGTTGAAATTCTCGGGGATCAGATCCTCCACGGAGATCTCAATATCATAATGGCACATCAGTTCGTCGACCAGCATCACGATATCCAACGACTCCAAAAGGCCGTCGTCAATGAGCCGCTTTTCGTTGTGAAAATCAACATTCAGATGAAGTCCGTCCAACACTTGATAAAGCTCGTTCATGGTATCAATCCTCTTTCGACAAAATCAGCAGCGCCCGCCGGTCGATCTTCCCCGTGCGATTCTGGGGAAAGCGCTCCAACCGGCGGCATACGCTCGGAAGCATATATTTCGGGAGCCTGTCCCGCAGGCGGGCAAGCAGGGCCTTTTCCTCTGCCTCGCCCGTATAAAACAGCGTCAGGCGCTCGTCGCTGAAAACGCAGGCGGATGCCTCCACGCCCTCAGCAGCGTTGGCGCACAGCTCGATCTCGGACATCTCGATACGATGTCCCATGAATTTGATCTGCGTGTCCTTCCTTCCCGCAAAGAGCAGGGACCCGTTTTTCCACACGCCGAGATCGCCCGTGCGGTACATCGGCTCACGGAACCGGGAATTCAGCGGATTCTGCACAAAGACTTGGGCAGAGAGCTGCGGACGATTGTAGTAGCCCAGCGACAGGCAGCTTCCCGTCACGCAGATCTCGCCGGTCCGCCCTTCCTCCCGGACAGGCTCGCCGCCGTCGAGCAGGAATACATCGCAGTTGGCAAACGGCCTGCCGATCGGGACCTCCTGCAGCACCTCGTCCGCGCTCTGCACAATATGGTAAGTACAGTTGCAGGTGATCTCCGTTGGACCATAGAGGTTCACGAACCGCGCCTGCGGGACGGCCTGCATCCAGTATTGCAGCGTCTTCGGCGGCATGACCTCGCCCGAGAACATGATATTTTTCAGATACAGCGGGCGCAGCGTCTGGAAGGCATGAAGGCGGGCAAGGATCTTCAGTGCGGGCACCGCCCAGATGATCGTGTCTACGCTGCGTTCGTTGAGCCGCTCGAGAAGCAGCTTTGGGAAGGAAAACAGCTTCTTCTCCAGAATCTCAAGCCGCCCGCCGACACGAAGCGAGAGGAAGATATCCTTGACAGAGACATCAAAGTCAAACGGTGCCTGATTGCCCCAGACAGCGCCGTCGGCAAAGTCGAAGGCACGCATAAACTGCTCCACCATGTCGATCACCGAGCGGTGACAGATGGAAACGCCCTTCGGCTCGCCGGTGGAGCCGGAGGTGAAAATAACGTATAAAAGATCGGTATCCTTATGCTGCTTCCACGGCGCCGCGGCGGATGGGATAGGCGCTTCCGTGTGCAGCTCCTGCTGGGAAATGACCGGGATATCCTGCGTCAGCTCTGCATCAATATCGTTCCCGGCGGTCAGAATGGCCGCAGGGCACAGCGTCTCCAGCATGCTCCGGAGCCTGACAGCCGGGAGCGCCGGATCGATGGGAACATAGAAATTTCCGCTGTATACGATGGAGAAAAATGCCAGAAGGTCCGTCACGTCATGGCGAAGCAGCACGCAGACAGGTGCGTTGACGGTCGAAAGCCGCACGGAGAGTGCTGCTCCCATTTCGCATACTGCCGTCCACGCCTCGCGGTAGGTCAAGGCAGACGCAGCATCTGCCCAGCAGACCCGGTCGGGGACACGCGCTGCGGAAGCCTCCAGATAGGAAAGGACATTGATCTTCAAAAAAGTCACCCTGCTTTTGGACAAAGATAAAAAGAGTATAGCATAGTTCGACCGTTTTTTCAACCGGCGCGGCAATTTGGTCCGTGCATTTCCGGTCCGGAGCGCCTGAAGACGGGGAAACGCGGTCAGAGATACCGCCCCGTGATGCTGGCCTGATTTTCCCGGATCTCCTGCGGTGTGCCGCTGGCGACGATCCGGCCGCCCGCGTCTCCGCCGCCGGGGCCCATATCGATGACATAGTCGGCGTTTCGGATCACGTCAAGGTCATGCTCGATGACGATGACGGTCGCGCCGTTGTCCAGCAGCGCCTGAAAAACACCGAGCAGCACGCGAACATCCAGCGGATGCAGGCCGATGGACGGCTCATCGAACACAAAGACGGAGTCCGTCTGCGTCCTGCCGATCTCGCTGGCGAGCTTAAGCCGCTGTGCCTCGCCGCCGGACAGGCTCGGCGTTTCCTCGCCCAGCGTCAGGTAGCCGAGGCCCAGCTGCCGGAGAACGGCCAGTCTCTGGCTGACGGTCTTCCGGTCCCGGCAGAATTCCAGCGCGGAATTCACGTCCATATCCATCAGCTCCGGAAGCGAAGCACTCTCCCCCGCGCCATTCGTCAGGCGGACCGCTTCGGCCGCTCTGGCATAGCGTGAGCCATGGCAGTCCGGACAGGGAATGTCCACATCCGGCAGGAACTGCACGTCCAGACTGACGATGCCGGTGCCGTCGCAGCCGGGGCAACGCAGGGAGCCGGTATTGTAGGAGAAATCGCCTGCCTTATAGCCGCGCGCCTTCGCGTCCGGAGATTTGGCATAGAGCTTGCGCAGCTCGTCATGCGCGCCCGCATAGGTCGCGACCGTCGAGCGGACGTTGATGCCGATCGGCGTCGCGTCGATGAGCTTGACATGCGCGATGCCGTCGGCCGAAACGGTGCGGATATGCGCTGGCAGTGCACTGCCAGCGATGGTTGCCTCCAGCGCGGGGATCAGGCTCTCGAGCACCATGGTCGTCTTGCCGGAGCCGGACACGCCAGACACAACGGTGAGGCGCCCCTTGGGGATATCCACCTCCAGCGGCTTGACGGTATGGATGGAATCGGTGGAAAGATGGATCGTCCCGTTTGCAAAAAGCGCCTCTTTTTCAGTACAGCAGCGCAGCTTTGTCTCTGCCGTTCCGGCAAGAAAAGGTCCGATCTGAGAGGCGGAGTTGGCCTCGATTGCAGGGATCGCCCCCTGTGCGATGACATAGCCGCCCTTTGCGCCCGCCTCCGGGCCCATCTCGACGATCCAGTCAGCTTCTTTCAGGATCTGCGTGTCGTGGTCGACCAGAATGACGGAATTGCCGTCGGAGACCAGATCGTGCATCACACCGGTCAGGCCCACGATATTCGACGGGTGCAGGCCGATGGACGGCTCGTCAAGCACATATAGGACGCCGGTCGTGCGGTTGCGCACTGCGCGGGCCAGCTGCATCCGCTGGCGCTCACCGGTCGAGAGCGTCGACGCCGAGCGGTCCATCGTCAGATAGCCCAGTCCGAGGTCCATCAAGCGCTTGGCCGTGCTTTGGAATGCTTCGCAAATACTCTCAGCCATTGGGCGCATCTCCTCCGGCAGGCCGGAAGGCACACTCTTTACCCACTCGACGAGCTGTGTCAGCGACATGGTACAGGCCTCATCCAGAGAAATACCCCGCAGCCTCGGCGCGCGGGCCGCGCTCGACAGGCGCGTGCCGTGACAATCCGGGCAGACATCCTCTTTCAAAAACTTTTCCACTCGCTTCATGCCCTTTTCGTCCTTGACCTTGGAAAGAGCATTTTCTACGGTGTAAACGGCGTTGAAGTAGGTAAAATCCAGATCACCGGCCTGCCCGGTATTCTTATTGTGATAGAAAATGTGCTTTTTCTCCGCCGGGCCGTGGAACACGATGTTCTTCTCCCGCTCCGTCAGTTCGCGGAACGGCACATCCGTGCGCACGCCCATCTCGCGGCAGATATCCGTCATCAGGGACCACATCAGGCTGTTCCACGGGGCAACCGCACCCTCGTCGATGGTCAGGGACTCATCCGGCACAAGCGTCGCCATATCAACGGTGTGCACCATGCCCGTGCCGCCGCACTTCTGGCACGCGCCCTGCGAGTTGAATGCCAGCTCCTCGGCAGACGGAGCATAAAAATGCACGCCGCACGCCGGGCAGACGAGCTCCTTCCCGGCCGCGACGAGCAGCGAAGGGGCCAGATAATGGCCATTCGGGCAGCGGTGGCTGGCAAGGCGGGAATACATCAAGCGCAGACTGTTCAGAAGCTCCGTTCCCGTGCCGAACGTGCTGCGGATGCCCGGCACGCCGGGGCGCTGGTGCAGGGCCAGTGCGGCAGGTACATACAGCACCTCGTCCACGCTGGCCCGCGATGCCTGCGTCATGCGGCGGCGGGTATAGGTGGACAGGGCCTCGAGATAGCGGCGCGAGCCTTCGGCATACAGCACGCCCAGCGCCAGCGAAGACTTGCCGGACCCGGACACGCCTGCGATCCCGACGATTTTTCCAAGTGGAATATCGACGTCAATATTTTTCAGGTTGTGGACCTTTGCTCCACGGATCAGCATCTTATCGATCATGTTTTTCACTCCGGTTTCTTCTCATATACAGCAGCGGGAATCGCTCGCCCGCTTCATCCATTCCGTCCGCTTTCAGGCGGAAAGGTCCGTGTGCTCATAAAAGCCGACCGTCTGCGCGTTGACCGTCAGCTCCCGGACGCCGTAATGCCGCACGGCACATTCCAGCATCTGCCTGCCAAGACCCACGCCGCGTTCGTCTGCCGCAAGGAACAGCATCTCTGGCCGCTGGCAGTCTGCCGGGCGATCTTCCCGCAACTGCATTTTTCCGTCTCCCTGTATCTTCGTTTTTTTCATGAAGTGATATTATATCGCGAAAGGACCGAGATTGGAAGGGGGCAGGTAAAAAAGCGGCGATCTTCCCGCCGGGCCGAATTTATCGGTCAATACAATAATACCGAAAGATTTCATCTTCGCCTACAACGCGGAATCCCCCCCCTTCTTCAGCACATGCTGGCTTCTGGTATTTTCCCGGATGGCATCCGCAAGGACCGTGGTCATGCCCAGCTCGTCAAAGACAAACCGAAGCGCCAGACGCTCTGCCTGCGTTCCGTAGCCCTTGCCTTTTCCGGCTCAAGCTCCAGCTCCTCCATACACATTACGATGTCCTCCCGCATCGTGTATTCGTAGGTATGATTGAGAATTTCGGACGGCTCCTGATGCAGTAGCCAGTCCCGATATTTGTCCTGCTCGGCTTTCATTTTCTCATAAAGTCGAGCGTTGTAATCTGTTTCGTTCATAGCGAACACCTCCTTCAAAATAGAAATAGCCGCCTGATTTCTTTTGAAAACCAAGCGGCTATGTACGCTATATTCAGTTCGACAAACTGGAATTTGTCCCTATCAGATTCTTTTGGAATAAAGGACTTCTTCTGTGTCAAACGCAGGCTTTGAAGTATCCGTCAACGCAAACCCGTTGGCTTCGTAAAAAGCTCTGGCGCGATAGTTTTCCCTTGAAAATCGAATGGAACGCCCCATTGTATCGCTTATTGGGACACAGCTCGTGATGCGGAGTTGACCGGGAAAGCGGAGTTAATTTGCATCCATAGTCTGCCTGAAAACTGGCATAAAGGGTACGGTCGTCAAATGATGAATCGAGTTCTGAAAGATATCAAGGAAAACGGATATTCCGAAGTGTTTTTGTGGGTATTTAGGTTCGTAAGGTTTTTGCCCTCACGAACCAACTGGGAAATTTTTTTCGATTTGTACGAAGTTTTTTTGAGATTTTTCAAAAAAATTTTTTCGACCACCTTTCAGGGATAAAAAAAGCCCCTATCACATCACAGAGATGTAATAGGGGCAGAAATAGAAAAAGCCCGCTGACCGAAATCAGCGGACTTAAATCATATGAACTTATCGTATGCTATCGGAACTTGTCTGCAATCGCAAAATTCCAAACGCATTTTTGGCGTAAGCTCGGAGTAAATTGGCGTAAGTTGTGGCGTAAGCACCGACAATTTTAGGTCAATCAATAGAGCTTTGCTCCTGCCGGAATGTGAGGATCCACCATCAGCAAATGCAACTTTTCTTCGCCGTTTTCGTGATGCACGGCGGAGAGCAGCATGCCGCAGGATTCTATGCCCATCATGGGGCGGGGCGGGAGATTGGTAATGGCGATGCAGGTCTTTCCAACCAGCTCTTCCGGCTCATAATACTCGTGAATTCCGCTCAAAATCACCCGATCTGTGCCGGTTCCGTCGTCCAAAACGAACTTTAAGAGCTTCTTGGACTTCTTCACGGCTTCGCATTCCTTGACCTTCACAGCCCGGAAATCGGACTTGGAGAAGGTGTCAAAATCCACCTGATCCTGGAACAGCGGCTCGATCTGAACATTGGAAAAATCAATCGGCTCGTCCTTAATCTCGATCTCGACCGTACCCTTAGCTCCGCCGATGATACCGACTTCTTCAGGCTTGTTCTCCGACTTGGGAGTGTCCAGCGGCTTCATTGTGGGGATAAGATTCCTCACATGGAATAGCTGTGTAGAAGCCCTGTTAATACTGTGCTTTGCTTACAGGTCACATTTTCCCGTGTGTGATAACTCTGTACATTTCCCTGCTGAAAGCATACACCATAGTGGTGCTCCAAGTGGT